>JAAWDW010000037.1 GCA_022793975.1 Bacillota bacterium | reverse complement strand
GCATTTTAAAGAAAACGGTGTATGTGTATGGCTGGAAACACCTTTATCGGTGTTGGAAGGACGTCTTATAAACGGTTCACGGGAGGAACGCGGAGTGGCGGCACCTGCAGATATGACGCTTTCCGATATATATGCGCTGAGAGAGCCGCTTTATAATAAGTATGCGGACGCTCGGATTGTATGCGACTGTGATGCGGACGGAGTGGCGCATAAGATACGTGATGCGATTAAAGACTGGCTTTAGGCAGGAGCATTTTTAAAATGCGGTGTTTTGCCGAGCTGCCGATAAAATGATAAGCTGACGGAAATCCGCAGGACACGCATATTCAGATTGTGGTGTTTTGCGGGTTTTGTCTATAAAATGCCGATATAATTATTATTAAAAAAGAAAGGCGAAAAAATGAAGATTAAAAGAGTGACTGCAATGTATCTGAGCTGTACGGGAACGACAAGAAAAATTGTCGAATATACGGCAAAGCACACGGCGGACAAGCTGGGAGCCGAGTACAAAGTATTTGATTTTTCGCTTCCTGCAGCGAGAGAATCTGTATGTACATACGACGAAGGAGATATTGTTATATGCGGAACTCCTGTTTATGCGGGCAGAGTCCCCAATCTTTTTCTACCGTATCTCAAAGAAAAGGTGAAAGGCTGCGGAGCACTTGCCGCACCGATAGTGCTTTTTGGAAACAGAAATTTTGATGATGCGCTTGCAGAACTTCGTGATATTCTTGCATCAGACGGATTTTATCCAATTGCGGCAGGCGCTTTTGTCGGAGAACATTCTTTTTCAGAGGTGCTCGGAGCGGGCCGTCCCGATGCCGAAGATTTTAAAAAAGCGGACGAACTCATTTCGCTGATAGAGGAAAGGGTGCGCGCACTTGATAGAACAGCTGCGGGGAAGAGTGAATCGGCTCGGACGTACGGTTGCGGTCGTTGCACATACCATCCGGCACTTGATGCTGTTCCGGGCACGTCGCCGCAGACTGTTTACTATACGCCGCGTGACAGATATGGAAAAGCGATAGATATAAGAAAGGTAAAGCCTAAGACAAGCAGTATCTGCACGGCGGCAAGCGGCTGCCGTATATGCGCTGAAATTTGCCCGATGGGCGCCATCGATTTTAATGATACAAGTAAGATTACGGGGATTTGTATGAAGTGCGGCGCGTGCATTAAAAACTGTCCGCAGAATGCCAAGTATTATGATGATGAGGGTTATCTCTATCACAAAACCGAACTTGAAGAGATGTACGGGAGACGGGCGGAAAGTACGGTATACTGAAGCACTGAGGTAGAAAAGGAATTTTTTACGTTTAATAATTTTGTAAGAAACAAATTGAGTATTTTGTAATATTCCCGCGGTATGATGAAAGTGCAAAAGGGGAATTGCACGGGATTCATATATGAGATATTCGGGGATTAAGTCACAATAAAGTTATGAAAGGAACAAATATGAATATTCTTGTATGCGATGACGATAAAGAAATAGTAGGGGCGATAGAAGTATATCTCAAGAACGAGGGGTACACAATCTTTAAAGCATATGATGGGCTTGAAGCTCTGAGTGTGCTTGATAACAATGAAATACACCTTGTTATAATGGATGTAATGATGCCGAACCTGGACGGAATGAGAACGACTATGCGTATACGCGAGGAGAAAAATATTCCGATCATAATGCTCAGCGCCAAGAGCGAAGACTATGATAAAATTACGGGGCTTAACATAGGGGCGGATGACTATATAACAAAGCCGTTCAATCCGCTTGAACTTATTGCGAGAGTCAAGTCTCAGCTCAGGCGCTATGTGAATCTCGGCAGTATGGAGATTAGAAAAGGCGTTTTCAAGACAGGAGGACTCGAAATCGATGATGAACAGAAAAGCGTGACTGTCGATGGGCAGCCGATCACACTTACGCCTATCGAATTCGGCATACTTAAGTTGCTTACGGAAAATGCGGGCAAAGTATTCAGCATGGATCAGATATATGAAAATGTATGGAATGAACCTGCTTACAATCCCGAAAATACCGTGGCCGTACATGTGCGCCGGATCCGTGAAAAAATCGAAATTAATCCTAAAAATCCTAAATATTTAAAGGTGGTGTGGGGAATTGGATACAAAATCGAAAAAATTTAGTCAGAATATAATATTGCGGACATCGGTGTTTGCACTCGTTATAGTTCTTATGGTGCAGGTGCTCATAGGATGTATGATGATGGTATCGGCGGATAGCGATTATATGTATTTTCGGGTTGACGATATTTTTGAAGAAAAAAGCTATATGGACAGCAGTGATCTGCAGAGCAAGATGCATTCACAGATGCAGGATGTGCTTGGGTTGTTCCGTTATTACAGGAGTGAAGAAAACATACTTGCAGGTCGCAGCGTCACCAATGAAGAATTGAACAACTATATAGAGGAAATGTATGCTATAGGCTGGGTCTGTGTCGGAAGCAGAGATATTCAAGCGAACTATGATTATGAGGGCTATGAGCCGTATGCGGAATTTGAAGGTGATGTAAGGAATAAATTTGTTGAAGCCAACTCTGCACAGATTGAACAAATCAAAGAGGATGCAATAGAAAACGACTTCGTTTATTTCAAGAGAAGTATAAAGCATCTTTCGGAAATTGAAGGATTTACTTATTACGTTACGGACGGCAGTTCGGTTATGACAAACGTACCAGGGGAAAATGTAAAGCCGGCGGATTTCAAAAAAAATCCTGTGTATACCATATATGAAAACGGTGAAATTGAGAGACAGCCTGCAAACAGGTATTACGATAATTATTATGGAACGTATTTAAGTGATGATGTTGATGATTACGGTCTAATCTATAATGATAGCTTTACAGCGTGCGTAGCTTATGATGATGCGTATATCTCAAAGATGAATGAAGAATACACGCGTATGCACGATACGGTGAAAGAATGGCTGCCGATGGTGATGTCATCACTCATATGTGCTGCTTTAGCGTTGCTTTGGCTTATGGTAACAACAGGTGGCAGAAGACCGGACGGCACGAGAAAGCTGTATGCGATAGATAAGCTTTGGACCGAAGTTCAGCTTGTTATTTTCGGAAGTGCACTGTCAGCAGCTGCCGGCTGCGGCGTTGAAGCGGTAAATTACGCACATTCATATGCATATTTCAGAAACGGCGGAGCATCGGCTCAGCTCACGGCATATGCGGGTGAATATAGTACAGAAGGGATGATAGGTTCGCTCGGAAGCATTACGATGATAGCTGTTTTCACAGCGTGTATAGTGGCTGCGGGTTGGTATTTTCTCTCGCTTATAAGACTTCTTAAGGCACGCGTATTTATTAAGAATTCGCTGACATATAAGATCTGCGCTAAAATCGGTAAGCCTGTAATAAACGCAGTAGGCAATATAATGAACGGCGGCAGTATAATGCGTAAGATAGCGGTACTGGCGGTACTCATATGCCTGCTTTCAGCAACAGTTTTTCTTGCCCCTGTAGTTCTGGTTGTGCTTCTTGTATTTGCACCTAAATGGGTAAATCGCTTTGAAGAGATACAGAGAGGCGTCGATGAGGTAAAGAGCGGCAATCTGACATATAAAATTCCGCTTGATCCGGAGAAGCCTGACGATGAGCTTTCAAGACTGGCCAAGGGAATAAACGAAATATCGGAGGCGTCAAACGTTGCCGTGCAGAACGAACTGAAAAATCAGAGAATGAAAACAGAGCTTATTTCCAACGTTTCGCACGATTTAAAAACCCCGCTCACTTCAATGGTATCTTATATAGATTTGCTAAAAAAAGAGGGTCTTGACAGCCCTAATGCACCTGAGTATCTTGATATACTTGACCAGAAGACAGAACGCCTGCGCAAGCTGACGGAAGATTTGTTTGAAGCGGCAAAGGCATCAAGCGGTGCAATGCCTGTTAATCTTGAAACGGTTGATTTGCTTTCGCTTGTAAATCAAAGTATGGGTGAGATGAGCAGCCGTATCGAAGCCTCAT
>JAAWDW010000036.1 GCA_022793975.1 Bacillota bacterium | reverse complement strand
CAACAAGATCTACTCCAAGTGGGATGTGGCGCTTGCGATGATGATGGTGATGTCGCTTGTTCCACAATCCGCTTTTGCAGCAAGCGGTCAGCTGGACGGATTATATGACAGCAGCATAAATTTAAATTATTCGGACGGTGATTGGAAAGCGATGGGAACAACAATTACCGGAAGCGTAACAGGAAAAGCAAAGACCAGCTGTGAAAGTGCAAAAAGCAGCAGCAGCGTATTGACAATAAAAAATAACAGAAGCACACCGGCATTAATTGCTTTTTCATATACAGTTATACGAAACGGCGGAACAGTGCAGGTAGACGGGGAAACGGCAACAGCAGATAATAAAGAAATAAAATTTCAAAAAGAGCTGGCCGCCGGGGGCACTGTTACCATTAATTTAGAATCGGATGTAGGCAATAAGACAACATATATACAAATTGACAAAATAACTCTTACTACGGATATAGAAACGGTAAGTATATTTGAACCTGCAGAAAACGGAAGCTATACGGTAGATGATGTTAAAATTACAGAGTCAAAACAATTAACAAAAAACGCTAAAGAAGGTTATAACGTGTCTGCCGTACCTAGCGGCGGATATAAATTTAAAGGCTGGTACAGTATAACAGATAAAAAGTATTTATCTATAGATGCGATGACCAATTTAAAGCTTGAAACACCGCAAAGTATTAAGCCTGTGTTTATAGCGGCATCGATACCTGTGTTTAAAGTCAGAGATAATTTGTTTGAGGATCTGACAGAGGCAGTTATTTATGCACAGACAAGTAAAATAAATAAAGTGGTTTTAGCAAGTGACGGCGTTCTTGCCGCCGGAAATTATGATATTCCTTCGGGCATTACGCTTTTGATACCGTTTGATGTAACAGAAACTTGTTATACAACTGTTCCCGAATCGGCAGCAGTATCGACGAGAAAAGCTTATCGTACTTTGACAATGGAAAAAGGAGCGCATATAGATGTTAACGGAGCTTTAAGTATCAGTGCGAAGCATTCAAATGTACAGGGAACAAACGGCAGCCCTGTAGGAGCATACGGCTATATTAAGATGGATGAAGGAAGCAGTATTACCGTAAAAAACGGCGGTGCACTTTATGCATGGGGATATATATCCGGCAACGGAAAAGTGGATGTTAAAGCGGGCGGCGCCGTGTATGAGGATTTCCAGATTATGGACTGGAGAGGCGGAAGTGCTACAAGCGGTATGGTAGGCAGACAAGTATTCCCTATTTCTCAGTACTATGTACAGAATATTGAAGTACCTCTTTCGTTGGAATACGGTGCAAAAGAAGTAACAAATACGTCTGTTACGGCCAGCGGCAAAGTATACAATGCTGATATAAACTTTGTCGGCAGCGGATCAATGTTTATAATGTCAGAAGGAACAGTAATTACGAAAATGTATGATCCTTCGGTTGATCGTATGATATTTGAAATCAGCGGTGATGTGGAACTAGGCAGTATTTCGCTCAGCGCACTGGGTCAAAAAGTGGATTCGGCCGAGTATGTACTTCCTATAAACAGCAATATTACGCTTAATATGAAGAGCGGTAATTTTATCGCCGAGAATAATGCAGAACTTCTGCCGGGGGTAATAATAAATATTGCTGAAGATGCGGCGCTTAATATTGTCACCGGTAAATCGGTATATGTTTACGATTATGAAGACTGGGGAGCATATGTAAGTATAGGAAAGAAACTGGCTCCGATTGCTTATTCACCGACAAAAAAATATACAAGAACCGAAAAAGATTTAACGGATGCTTGCATTAACTTAAACGGAAATCTTAATTTAAACGGAAGTTTATATACAACCCAGAACGGAGCTAATATCATAAGCAGCGACGGCAGCGGCAGGATAACGATGATAAACGATGCCGGAGCATCAACAAATACAAAACAGGTGACGCAGTCCGGGACTTCTGTAAGTTATGTCGATGTAGCTATTACTTCTGCACAGCTTTATAACACTGACGGCAGCTACACTCAAACAGCCGAAGCCAAAGCAGGTGATATTTACGCATACTACGACGGTGAATGGTATAAAACACATAAAATTATTTGGCAGGATGAAAACGGAAAAGAACTTCAAAGCGAAGAACATCTTTTCCGCGGTACGGATGCAGCATACAGCGGTGAGATTCCGCAAAAAGACGCCGATGCACAAAACACTTATACTTTTGCAGGCTGGAAAGATTCTGCCGGAAATACGATAGAAGCAGGGGCAAGCGTCGCTGTTACCAAAGATGAGACATATACCGCAGTGTTTAATAGCAAACTCAATGAATATACGGTAATATGGAAAGACGGTGACGGGGAAATAATAAAAACGGAAAGCCTTGAGTACGGAACAATACCTCAGTATTCGGGTGATACTCCAACAAAAACTCAGACGCCGCAGTACAATTATGTATTTAATGATAATTGGAGCCCGGAAATAGAAAGTGTTACGGGCAATGCTGAATATACAGCTCAGTTCGATGCTGTGACAAGGACATATACTGTAATATGGAAAAATGACAATGGTACAATTCTCGAAACAGATGAGAATGTTCCTTACGGAACACTGCCGAGCTACGACGGGAATGTGCCTGAAAAAGATAAAACGGCACAGTATACATATACATTCAAGGAATGGGATAAAGAAATTTCCGAGATTACTGGTGATGTGACATATACAGCAGTGTTTGATTCAACCGTTAATGAATATGAAATTACTTGGAATACAGGCAGAGAAGTAATAAAGGAAACGCTCGCTTACGGTGCGGAGATTGCGTATAAAGGCAGCGAACCTGTGAAAGATGACGAGCCGGAATTCACTTATAAATTTGATAAGTGGACGGACAGCACGGGAGCAGCACTGGCGGCAGGAGCGAAAGTTACCGATAACGCGGAGTATACGGCGCAATTTACTTCTGCAAGAAGATCTTATACGGTAACTTGGAAAAACGGTGACAGTGAGCAAAGTGAAATACTTGAATACGGGACGCCGATCAGCTACAAAGGCAATACTCCTGAAAAGGAATCAACAATAGACAAAACATTCGCATTCAGCGGCTGGAAAACAGAAGGCGGCACAGAGCTTGCAGAAGGAGATACCGTAAAAGGCAATGTAACGTATATTGCACAGTATGATGAAGCTGTAAGACAGTACACTGTAACTTGGAAAAATGAAGATGCCGTAATTAAAGAAGAAAAAGTTAATTACGGTGAAATTCCTGAATATACGGGTGAAATCCCTGCGAAGACATCAACTGATGAATTCAATTATACATTCAGCGGCTGGGGAGAAATAAAGGCTGTTTCAGGCGATGCAGTATACGAAGCTCAGTTTGTTTCTGCAAGAAGATCTTATATGGTGACTTGGAGAAATGGTGACAGTGAGCAGAATGAAACGCTTGAATACGGAATGTTGATCAGCTACAAAGGCAATACTCCCGAAAAGGAATCGACAATAGACAAAACATTTGTATTCAGCGGCTGGAAAACAGAAGACGGCATAGAGCTTGCAGAAGGAGATACCGTAAAAGGCAATATAACATATATAGCACAGTACGATGAAGCCGTAAGACAATATACTGTAACTTGGAAAAACGAAGATATCGTAATTAAAGAGGAAAAAGTTAATTACGGTGAACTTCCAGAATATATCGGAGATGTACCGACAAAAGAGTCGACAGCAGAATTCAATTACACATTTGTAGGCTGGGGAGAAATAGAGGCTGTTTCGGGTGATGTGGTATACGAAGCACAGTTTAAGGCTGAAACAAGAAGCTATGATATAGCTTGGTATGATGAGGATGGAACCTCACTTCTCAGTACAACACGTGTCAAGTACGGTGAAATACCTGTTTTTGATAAAGCAGAGCCGTCAAAAGAAAAGACAGCACAGTACACATACAAATTTGCAGGCTGGACTACGAGTGATGATAATACAATTACCGGAATTGCTGCCGTAACAGGGGAGGTCTCCTATCGGGCAGTATACACAGCGATTGTAAACAAATATACGGTAACTTGGGTAAATTGGAACGATGAAGAACTTGAAAAGGACGAGGCTGTTGAATACGGAACAAAGCCAAGTTACAGCGGAGAAACTCCGGTAAAAGCTGATGATATAGATAAAGTCTATACATTCAGCGGCTGGGGCATTACGGATGAAACAATTGTAACAGGTGATGTGACATATAGGGCACAGTTTACAGCGGATACAAGAAAGTATGAAATAATTTGGAAAAATGAAGACGGCACAGAGCTATTCAAAGAATCTGTAGCGTATGGAGAGACTCCTGTGTACGGCGGAGAAACTCCTGCCAAAGCTTCAACGGAAGAATTCAGATACGAGTTTAAGGGCTGGACATCCGAGGTAGCAAGCGTAACGGGTGATGCTGTTTATACAGCGGCATTTGAAGCGATTACAAGAGAATATACAGTAACATGGCTTGATGAAGACGGCGAGACGGTACTCGGAACGACGACTGTAAAATACGGAGTAATGCCAGTATATGGCGAAATACCGTCAAAAGATTCGACTGCACAGTACGATTATAAATTTGTCGGCTGGACGACTGAACTTAAAGAAGTGACAGGAGACGTATCATATACTGCCAAGTTTACTGCGGAAGAAAGATCATACACTGTGCTTTGGCTTGATGAAGACGGAAGCGAACTGGAAAGAGATGAAAATATCGTTTACGGCACGATGCCTGAGTATAACGGTGCAGAGCCTGCAAAGGAAGCTGATGCACAGTATACGTACGAATTTGCAGGTTGGAATGCCGAGATTTCCAAAGTAACAGGTGATGTAACATACACGGCTGTTTATAAAGGTACACTCAATGAGTATACGGTAATATGGGCAAACTGGAACGGCGATGAGCTGGAAAGAGATGAAAATGTTCCTTACGGTACGATGCCTAGTTATAACAGTGCCGAACCTGTAAAGGATGAAGATGCACAATACAGCTACAGATTTATCGGATGGGATAAGACAATAAGTGAAGTAACAGGCGATGTAACTTACACAGCGCAGTTTGCAAATTCCGAAGCCAAGATGTATATGATAACGTGGCTTGATGAAGATTGTGAAACAATACTTTACAAATCTGAAGCAGCATACGGAACGGTACCTGTCTATGGTGGTGCGGAACCTGTAAAAGAAGGAAACGCACAGTATACTTATACTTTCAGCGGCTGGAGTCCGGAAGTGGTAGAAGTTACAGGCGACGCGATCTATATCGCACAGTACAGTGATTCAATAAACAGCTATACGGTAACATGGCTTGATGAAGACGGAACAACGGTACTTGCAAGGGAGTCTTTTGCATACGGAACTATGCCGGAATATACAGGTGAAATCCCGGTAAAAGCGGACTTTGAAAATTACATCTACACATTTGACGGTTGGACCGAAGAAGTATCAGAGGTAAAAGGAAATGCGTCATATACGGCAAAATATGAGGTGCATATTCTCGGTGTACCGGAAAATGAAAATCTGGTTTCGGCGACATGTACGGAGGATGGCGCGTACGATATAGTTGTAAGATGTACAATTTGTCATAAAGAATTCAGTAGGGAAACGGTAGAAATCGATGCGCTCGGTCATAAACTCGAATTCACTCAGGCAGATGAAGATGATTGTATAATCGGTGAAGAGGGTGAGTACACAGAGTATTTTAAGTGTATAGCTTGCGGAAAGTGTTTCGAAGATGAAGAAGGCCTGGCAGAGATCACAGTGATTGATCACGAGTACAGTATTAATGTAAAATCGGAACTTAGCTGTGAGACAGACGGTGTTACTGAATATATCTGTACAAGGTGCGGTCATAAATATGAAATAACTGTTCCCGCAACAGGTCACAGGTATACTGCTCCTGAGTGGATTTGGACCGATGATAATACGGCATCGGCAGTATTCAGATGTGAAAATGAAAATTGTGACGGCGAGTGGATTGAAGAGGCAGAAATTACTTGGGAAAATGTTGAAGCAACCTGTACAGGCGAAGAAGCTGTATCATATCCGCTTGCAGCAGTAACATTTAACGGTGAAACTTATAAAGATACGAACGGCGAAGTTCCTTCACCTTCAGGACATACATACGGAGAGGCTGAGTGGATTTGGGACGGTTACGGCAGTGCGGCGGCAGTATTTGTATGCAGAAGCGGAGACGATGAAAAAGAAATAGAAGCTTCTGTTACAAGTGAAGTCCTTATGGAGGTGAATTGTGATGAAGCTTTAAAAACGGATGGTCTTGTAAGATATACGGCTGCTGTGGAATTTAACGGTCAGATATACAGAGAATCGCACGATGAGATAATACCGGCAGAACATAGCTTCGGTGAACGCAGTATAATCAGAGAAGCAACTTGTACGATGCCGGGTGAATATGAAGAGAAATGCGAAATCTGCGGATTTGTAAATCGCGGAAATACAGAGCTGAAAGCGCATACGCCGGTAACTGATCCGCGTAAAGAGCCTACGTATGATGAAACCGGATTGACAGAAGGAAGCCACTGCGGAGAATGCGGAACTGTTCTTGTGGCGCAGAATATAATCGATAAGCTGACAAAGCCTGCCGGTCCATCGGGCGGCGGTGGAGCGGCTGCTCCTGTAACGCCTCCTGCTGACGATACGGAAACTATCACTGATGAAAAAACACCGCTTGCAGATAAACCGTTTATGTTTGAAGACGTAACGGAAGACATATGGTATTATGAATCGGTTAAGTATGTATTTACAAACGATTTTATGGAAGGCACTTCGGAAACACTCTTCAGTCCGAATGCGGATTTAAACCGCGCGATGATAGTTACAATTGTTTATCGGCTTGAAGGCAAACCAAATGTAACAGGTACATCTAAATTCAGTGATGTGAAGAGCGGAATGTGGTACAGCGATGCGATAGCATGGGCTGAGGCAAACGGCATTGTAAAAGGTAAGTCCGAAGAGACTTTTGCACCTGCAGAAAGTATTACACGTGAGCAATTTGCGGCAATTCTTTATCGCTATGCGCAGTATAAGAAATATGATGTAACTTCGTCAGGCTCACTCAGCGCATTTACAGACAATGAAATGGTTACAGAATATGCAAGAGAGGCTGTAAGCTGGAGCATAGGTGCCAAGATTATAAATGGCAAAGAAGATGCAAAGATTGACCCTAAGGGAAAAGCTACACGTTCAGAGGCGGCAGCAATGATTACTCGTTTCTGTGAGACATATCAAAGTGCAGATACCGAGAAAAAGGATGATAAAAAAGCTGATGCGGCCAAATAAGACCGCGGTAAAAAAACAATTGGATTTTTAATCTGGCGGGAGCTGAATGCTCCCGCTTGTTTTTATATAAGAACATTTTTAGATATATTCGTTGTAAAAACAGGAACTTTTTACTGCTCTATACGTCTAAAAATATAAACAACAAGCGGGATTATGTATGAAAGGGGATACGGAATAATGAAAAGAAATATGAAATGGATTATTTGTATTTTGGCGTTGATACTTATATTTTCTGCTGCTGCTTGCACGCAGAAAATGGGTACTGAGGGAAACGGAGACAGCGAAGAGAACGGCGGTGCCGTACTTGAAATTGAAAATGAAGCCCTTGTTGATTTTTATTTCGGGATAATCAAAGATTTGTATGAAGAAGACCATGGGCTTAACGACGGCATTGAAATTATCGCAGTCGATTTATCAAATGTTACAAATTTAAATGATGATGAAAAAACGGCGCTTATTGAGAAAATAGCAGCAGAATATTCTATCGAGGCAAAAGAAAGTACGTACCAGGAACTTGTTTCCGAGGGTGCGATATCAAATCCGGATGAATTTCCAAGCTATGATAACGGACTTTTGTTTGATTTTGAAAATTTTGAAGCAGATGAGAATACGATAAAATTTACGGCAGGTAAATGGAGAACGGCACTCGGTGCGTATTTCTTCAGTGATTGCGAAGCAATAAAGTCTGAAGACGGTACTTGGACATATACTGTGGGTGCACATGCAATATCATAGTTTGGAAATAAAAAATCCAACAATCTTTTAAAAGAAGTTGGATTTTTTGATATATAAAATGTTTCTCAAATTAACAGAAATCAGACAAATAAAGCTCCACGGCCTTGAATATCGCGAGGCATTCCGGAAATTGGAATGAGCATTTTATTAAGCAATGCTTTAACTTGTCGCGGAGTTAGATTTGGATTTTCGGAATACATACAAGCAGCAACGCCTGCAACATATGGGCTTGACATAGAGGTGCCGCTTTGTGCGAGATAGCCTTTGCAGGTTTTGGCATCGAGTGATACGATATCGACACCGGGAGCAACAAGATCCGGTTTGTGCAGACCTGTAAATGTAGGGCCGCGGCCGGAGAATTCGGCAATTCTCCCTCTATCGTCACACGAACCTACTGTGATAACGAGAGGACTTGTGCCGGGAGATGTTACCGTACAAGGATCGGGACCGCTGTTGCCTGCGGCAGTAACCACAGTGACACCGCGCGCCACAAGAGCCGCAGCTCCGATTACCAGTGGGTCAATCGGATTTTGTGAATCAGCACCAATACCCAGCGAAAGATTAACAACTTTAATGTTATATTTGTCCTTGTTTTCTGCTATCCACTGCATTGCCGCAAGAATATCAGAAGTGGTGCCGCTGCCGGTTTCGTCGAGTGCTTTTATTGCCGCAATCTGTGCCATAGGCGCAGTGCCACAGAGAAAGTAGCGGCTGCCGACAGCATAACCGTTGCCGGCGGCAATACCTGCGACATGTGTTCCGTGACCGTCATCGTCATACGGCTCGGTGCGGTCGTTTATGAGATCTTTAAATGCGATAATGCGGTTATATGGCTTTACTAGATCATAATGTGGTGCTATACCTGTATCTATTATGGCAATTGTAGTGCCGAAACCCTGATTTTCCGTAAATGACAGCGATTGTGACATAGGTGTGCGGCGTTGTTTCCGGCTCACCAATCCTTTTGTGCTGCGGCTTTCTGTTTCGGTTTTCCCTGCCTGCGGCTCTCTTGCTCTTCCGATAATGCTCTTAATATCGACAGATGCCGCATGTCCCGGTGCAAGCGGAAGTTTTGACACAGAGCCGTCGCGGGCTATCATAGCAACACGTTTGTGAGTCTTGATGTTAGCTATTTTCTCATCAGGCACTTCTACGGCAAGTGCGTTTATAAAAGGAAATTCATATCGTATGTAACCATAATTTTCAAGAATGCACGAACGTATGGCAGTGCAGTTTTTTCTGGAAAATATAATATAAGGAGTAGTCATTTTTATTCCTCCCAAACAGATAGATTTTGATTTTCCATAATATGCACAAAACTGTCCGCGGGTGCAAAGACTGTAAAAGGCCAAAATAAGTAATTTTTTAATACTTGTATACGTCGTACACTGCATTTTGAACTTTTTGACTTGAGTAATAAAATATGATATACTGACTTTGTCAAAAGGCAAATACGAATATATGGCAGTGTAGATATGCTGAAGCACATAAAGAGGTATTGAAAAGTAATTTACCGAAAGGAGCAGAGATGGACGCAAAGAAAATACTTATAATCGAAGATGAAAAATCCATATCGGATATTATAAAGTTTAATCTTACAAAAGAGGGTTTTGCTGCGGAGACTGCGTTTGACGGACAGGAGGGACTTGATAAAGCGCTTTCTCAGAATCCGGATCTTATTTTGCTTGATATAATGCTGCCGATTATGGATGGCTTTGCAGTGTGCAGAAAAATCCGTGAGAAAAGCAATGTTCCTATTCTTATGCTGACTGCCAAGGAAGAAGAAGTGGATAAAGTGCTCGGACTTGAACTCGGCGCTGACGATTATATAACAAAGCCTTTCGGAATGAGGGAGCTGATTGCAAGAATCAAGGCGAATATCAGACGAAGCGAAGCTGCAGATTCAGCTAAAAGTGAACCTGCAAACGTACAGGAATTTGGCAATCTGGAGATAGATATGAACAGATATGAAGTGAGAAAAGACGATAAGCCGCTCGAACTTACACTTCGTGAATTTGAACTTTTGAAATATCTTGCGGAAAGAGAAAACCGTGTATTTTCGAGAGAACAGCTTCTTGAAGAAGTATGGGGTTATGAATATTACGGCGATATCAGAACAGTTGATGTAACAGTAAGGCGGCTTCGTGAAAAACTGGAAGATGATTCAAGCGATCCAAAATATATAATGACAAAGCGCGGTATTGGTTATTATTTTAAGCGTCCATAGATTTGCAGATATACGGCGGTCATATAACCGTGCTATGTAAGCATCAGTGTGGCGTAAGCCGACGCCTGAAATTTAAAAATGTGAACATAAATCAAAATAAGTAAAACATAAAACTCCGCTGATTTCATTGCGAAAACACCGGAGTTTGTTTTATGTAAATTTGGCAAAGTTGCGCCGCTTTTGGTTTCGTGGTAAAATTGGAACGGAGGCATAAAAATATGAACATTCGCGGCATGAAAAACAGCATACGATGGAAAATCGTATTTATTTACTGCATATTAGTGTTTATTGCAACGACAATCGTCGGTGTATTTTTGATGAGCCGCATGGAGGAGTATTATATAAATTCCGCCAGGACAAATATGAAAAAAATTGTTGAAGAAAGCAATCTAACGGAGTCTGTCGGAGGATATGAGCCGTTTAACGAGCATAAAGAAGAAATACAGGCGAGTATTGATGCTTGGGCGCCGGGATTTTCTCAGGAGATTTTTGTAATAGATGAAACATTTTATATTATTGCGGCAAGCAATGCGAGCAGCGGTCAAAGTGCTGCGGATTTTCTCGACTGCAATATAATATTATCTGCACTTTCGGGACAAGCATCGGAATCGCAAAGCAGTATAAGATCACAGACAAGTGATATTCCGGTGCTTAATATGGCGTTTCCGATAATAAATGAAAGTGGTAAGATAACAGGAGCACTTTATTTGCGTGAGGATATTACTGCGCTTGAAGACAGTATAGATCAATCACAGAGTCTTTTTGCCAAAGCTATGGTGCTGGCTGTATTTGTAACATTTGTGCTCGGTTTTGTTATTTCAAAGAGCATAACAGGACCGATAAACGATGTAACAAAAAAAGCCGAGCAAATGGCAAGCGGTGATTTTTCTCAGGAAGTAAGCGTGAAATCAAATGATGAAATTGGTAGACTGGCGGAGATGTTTAACCATTTGAGAAAACAGCTTGACGATACGCTTTCTGAAATATCGGGAGAAAAAAATAAGCTTGAAACAGTCCTTAGACATATGGCGGATGGGCTTATCGCTGTAGATATGTCCGGAAAAATTATTCACGCTAATCACACGGCAATAAAAATACTGGCCGTAAGCGAACAAAGTATAGAGGAAGAAAATTACGATGATTTAATACAGGGGCTTAATCCTGATCTTACAGTTGAAAACCTTATGAAACGCTGTGAATTTGAACCCGACAGCGAGGTATTTGAAAGCGCGGGAAGGTATTATGATATAAGGTATGACAGATTTAAAGATGAGAGCGGAAAAGATGTCGGGCTCATAATGATTATTCAGGATATAACACAGAGAATGAAGCTTGAAAGTATGCAGATGGATTTTGTGGCCAATGTCTCGCATGAACTTAAGACACCGCTTACTACAATAAAAAGTTATACGGAAACGTTGCTTGACGGGGCGGTGAACGAACCGGAAACAGCAAGAAATTTTCTTGAAATAATAGACTCCGAAGCTGATCGTATGAATAGGCTTGTAAAAGATCTGCTGCAGCTTTCACGAATGGAAAATAATCAGGAAAAGTGGAATATGAAAGAGAGCAACTTAATTAAGCTGCTCACAAGTGCGGTAACGAAAGTCGCGCTTACAGCGGAGGCTAAGCGTCAGAAACTGAATTGTTTGTTCGATGAAGAAGCACGTGTAGCTGTAGTTATGGACAGAGACAGAGTGGAGCAGGTTATTTTAAACGTGCTGTCAAACGCAATAAACTATACACAGGAAGGCGGGAGAATAGATATAGATCTTGTAGTGCAGGAAAGAGAAGCACATATTATTGTCAGTGATAACGGTATAGGCATACCGGAAGATGAACAGTCAAGAGTGTTTGAGAGATTTTTCCGTGTGGATAAGGCACGTTCACGATCTATGGGCGGCACGGGACTCGGTCTTGCAATATCAAAACAGATAGTAGAAGAACATAACGGACGAATAGAACTTACAAGCCGTGAGAATAAAGGAACAAAGGTAAAGATTATTTTACCGCTTTCACCTGCTGTTAAACGCGGAATACCGAATATAGAATAATATAAGGTTATCTTAAGTTATATAAATAAAGCGGTAGGGATTTGTTTTTAATAAAAGGAATTTGCACAAATCTCCCCTCATATATTTTTTATATATGAGGGGAGGTTTTTTTATGGAAAATCATACGCTGAGCATAGATAACAGAGAAAAATTGACTATAACTTCGGTAGCAGATGTAGAAAGCGCAAATGAAGAGACGGTGCTTGTGCTTCTTACACAGGGTGGACTTGTCGTTAAAGGACAGAATCTGCATATACAGAAGCTTGACCTTGCCGAAGGCAAAGCGATAATAACAGGAAGCATTCAATCGGCCGTATATACGGAAAAAAAGGATAAACAGGAAGGAAGCCTGCTGCGCAAGATATTTAAGTAGGCGGGTTTTGAAATAATATGGTACTCACCGATTTAATAAAAGAGCAGGCGCTGCAAAGTGCAATAATGTTTTTGGCAGGACTCGGATTTGGTATGCTTTATCAGATATGGAGTATATTAAGAAAGGCAGCGGTAAGGCGCGCGGCGGCGGCACAGGAAGCACGAATTGCTGCACGAAAGGAAAGAGCGGCAGCAAAAGAAGCACGCCGCGCGAAGAAAGCGCAGCAGAGAGCGCAGAAAACACAAAAGACAGACCGGCAAAAACGGAAAACAGGGCAGAAAAAACGAAAGGCACAGACAATGTCACATAAAATAACACAGCAAAATATCGGATATACTGCGGAAAAATACACAAAAAAGAAGCACCGTTCGTCTAAGAAAGTCAAAACGGACGGACCGGTAAAAACACGAATTTCTGTTCTTTCTGCTGTCCTTGAGTTTTTGTTTTGGCCGTTTGCGGCTTTTTTCGTATCCGAATTTATGTATTATGCAGCTTACGGCGATATCAGTTTCCATAATTTTTTAGCGCTCGGACTTGGGGTTTTGTTGTGGCGAAAGGTATTTTATGATATAGTATATTAAGAAAAACATTGGGAACACGAGAGAGAAGATGTCAAAGAGAAAACCGAGACGAAGCCGCGAGTTTAAGAAAAATAATCAGATAATAGATATAGAAGAAGCTCGCCGCGAGAGAAGAGAAAAACGCACGCAGGCTGCAAAAAAAGCAAAGGCGGAAAAGCGCGGCAAACAAGAACAGACTGCGTCTGCAAGAAAGAAATCGCAGAAAAACAGAAGACGGCTTATATACGCTGCTATAATATTTGTCATTATAGCAGCGATTGGTATGTCTGCATTTAAGATTATATCGCTTCTTTATGAAAAATCTAAACTTGAAAAAGAACATGACAGACTTCTTGCACTTAAAGAACGCCTTGAACAGGAACTCGAATCCGTAAATTCACCTGAATATATAGAACAACAGGCGCGGAGTCATTTGCGGCTTATAAAGCCGGGAGAAATACTTTATATACTTCCCGATAACGGTGAAACCGAAAACGGTGGTGATACGAAAACAGACGAAAACAGCGGTTCCGAAAAAGAGTAAAATAGAGCCGGGAAAATCAGGCAGAATAAAGCAAGATTAGGTCAGAAACGGTAAAAAGAAGATGGATAAACACGAAAGCAGAAACAGAAAAAATCAGGCTGAACAAGAAGCCGCAGCGGGAGAATTGCAAGCGATAAAAGAAGTTATCGTTGTAGAAGGGCGTGATGATACTGCAGCGATTAAAAAAGCTGTCGATGCCGATACTATCGAAACGCACGGTTTCGGTATAAGGCGTGCTACTTGGGAACTCATAGAAAAGGCCTATAAAGAGCGCGGTATTATCATATTCACAGATCCTGATTATTCGGGAAACGAGATACGGCGCAGGCTTAAAGAGCGTTTTCCAAGTGCAAAAGAGGCATTTCTTGCAAGAGATGATGCTGAAAGAGACGGCGATATAGGAATAGAGAACGCTTGTCCGCAGGCCATTAAATCGGCGCTTGGCAAAGCGCATTTTACACTTACGGCAAAGCGCGGAGAGTTTACCGCAACGGATCTTCTGCACAACGGGCTGGCAGGTGGAGAAGGGGCGAAGAAACGGCGCGAAAAACTCGGACGCGCTCTCGGTATAGGATACGCCAATACACATACGCTCATAGATAGACTGAACAGATACGGAATAACAAGAGAGGAATACAATGAAGCTTTACGCACCATCGACGATTAAAGAAATAAAAGAAAAATATGGTTTTAAAATATCCAAAAGTCTCGGTCAGAATTTTTTAACTGATAAAAATATTATAGATAAGATAATAGACGCGATGGAACTCACAGAGCGTGACCTCGTAATTGAGATCGGACCGGGTCTCGGAGTACTTACGGCGGAGGCGGCGCCGCAGGCCGGAAAGGTACTTGCTATAGAAATAGACAAAAATCTCATCCCCATATTAAAGGAAAATCTGAAAGAATTTGACAATATTGAAATAATAAATCAAGATTTTGTTAAAACAAATTTAATAAATTTACTGGAACAAAATGATATAATAAGAGGTCAAAAGAGGGAAAAAGTAAAGATTATGGGCAACCTGCCTTATTACATTACTACCCCGATAATAATGAAGATACTTGAGGATAGAATTCCTGCCGACAGCATAACGATAATGATGCAGAAAGAAGTGGCTGACCGCATAAAAGCAGCTCCCGGCAGCCGTACTTACGGAGCTCTTTCCGTGGCTGTGCAGTATTACTGCACGGTAAAAGATGTGGCTAAAGTACCGAGAGAGGTTTTCTATCCGCAGCCCAAAGTGGATTCGACTGTACTGAGGCTGGATGTAAGAAAAGAAAGACCTGTGGAACTCACGAATGAAAATGTCTTTTTTGCATGTGTAAAGAGTGGCTTCGGACAGAGAAGAAAAACGCTCGGTAATTCGCTTGCAGGAGTGTGCGGGCTGTCAAAGGAAGAAGCGCAGGCTGCACTTGCGGAAGCGGGAATAGATCCGGTAAGAAGAGCGGAAACACTATCACTCTCAGAGTTTGCGGAAATTGCAAATGCGGTAGCGGCAAAGTGTGAAAAACGCTGAAAAAGACTTCGGAAAGGGGAGCAGGTATCGACAAAGAAGCATAAAGTGACAAT
Source organism: Bacillota bacterium (assembly GCA_022793975.1). Lineage (GTDB taxonomy): Bacteria > Bacillota > Clostridia > Peptostreptococcales > Anaerovoracaceae > QAKD01. Next base: position 1,289 of record JAAWDW010000036.1, on the reverse strand, counting down.
CTGAGGAAAAGGGTAATGGAGAAATTTAAGCGGTTTTTCAATAAATATTTACGAAATAATGTGTGCCTTTGCATTGTGATTGCTCTTGTACTTAATTTCGCGATTGAGTCAATGGCGCGGCAGTCATTATTAGGGGGGGTAGAATATCTCACAGAGGCACCTGTTGTTTTCTTTTACAATACGTTAATAATCTTCTCGGCGCTTTCGATATCGCTTATGGTAAAGCGCAGAGTATTTACATATTTCATAATGAGCGGGCTGTGGCTTGCACTCGGAATAATAAACGGTATAATACTCTCAAACAGAATGACGCCGTTTACAACAAAAGATCTTGAAATTCTGGATGACGGACTTACAATAGTCACAAATTACCTTAAAACCTGGCAGATAGCGCTCATCGCAGTGGGCGCGGTGCTTCTGCTTGCAGGAATAGTTATTGCTTTTATATTTGCACCCAAAAAAGAAAAGGTAAATTACAAGAAGAATGCGGCGATATTTGCAGCGGTGATAACGATACTCGGAGCATCCACGGGAGTGGCGATAAAGACGGGCACTGTTGATACATTTTTCGGAAATTTGGCGTATGCGTACAGAGATTACGGAGTACCGTACTGTTTTATAAATACTTGGCTGAATACAGGAGTCGGAAGACCAAACGGATACTCGGAAGAAATGATGCTCGGCATATTTAATGATGGTGAGCTTACAGATGATGTGTACGCAAGCGCAGACGAAAAAGACGACGGAGAAATGCATCCTAATATAATATTTCTCCAGTTGGAATCTTTTATCGATCCATCGCTTATAAATTCGATAGAATTATCACAGGAAGCGGCGCCGTACTGGAACGAGCTTCAGGAGAAGTATTCAACAGGCTGGCTTACGGTGCCTTCTGTGGGAGCAGGTACTGCCAATACAGAATTTGAAGCCATATGTGGTATGTCGGTTAAATTTTTTGGACCGGGAGAATATCCGTATAAATCAATTTTAAGCGAGAAAACGTGCGAAAGCTACGCATATGATTTAAAATCAATAGGATATTCGACACATGCGATACATAATCACAGAGGCGTATTTTATATGAGGAACAAAGTGTTTTCAAACCTCGGATTTGATACATTTACAAGTCTCGAATATATGAGTAATGTTATAAAAACACCGAAAAACTGGGCAAAAGATAATGTTTTAATCGGAGAAATAATAGCGGCGCTCGATCTTACAGAAAATGAAGACTATATATACACAATATCAGTGCAGGGTCATGGCAAATATCCTACAGATCAAATAAT
>JAAWDW010000035.1 GCA_022793975.1 Bacillota bacterium | reverse complement strand
CTTTCGTTTTTCTTTGGAAATGCATTTCACTAATAATACCTTAAAAACATCAAAAATGTTTCATTTTTTTAAAAAATATTTGAAAGTTTTATGCTGTAACAAGATTTCTATTACGGGAATATACTGTCTATAAGACTTAAGACCCATACAGGAGGTTTTTATATGATATTATTCAAAGGCGCTGCCACCGCTCTTGTCACTCCGTTCAGCGAGGGCAAGGTGGATTACAACTCCTTGGAAAATCTGATAGAGTGGCAAATAAACGAGGGTATTGACGCTTTGGTAAGCTGCGGTACCACCGGAGAAGCCTCCACTCTTTCGGATGAGGAGCAGAAAAGTGTTGTAAAATTTACGGTGGAAAAAGTAAATGGACGTATTCCCGTAATCGCCGGTGCGGGAAGCAATAATACGGCACATGCCGTTGAAATGTCAAAGACTCTTGCTGATGCGGGAGCAGACGGACTTCTCATAGTAACTCCGTATTATAACAAATGCAGCGACAGCGGTCTCATAAAACACTATGAAACTATTGCCGACGCGGTGGATATTCCTATTATAGCTTATTCCGTAGCAGGAAGAACGGGCGTGAATATTTCTCCTAAAGTTGTAAGTGAGATTGCACAGCATAAAAATATCTGTGGTATTAAAGAAGCAAGCGGCAATATTGCTCAGGTTGTTGAAATATCACGCTATATATCCGATGATTTTTCAATGTATTCGGGCAATGACGAGAGCACGATTCCGCTTATGTCTATGGGAGGACTTGGAGTTATCACGACAACAGGAAATATAATTCCAAAGGATATGCAGCGTATGACAAACGCATACTTAAACGGCGATATCGAAGAAGCGCGCCGCATGCAGATAGGAATGAAGCATCTTATAGATGCTATGTTCTGCGAAGTGAATCCTATTCCTATTAAAGCTGCGCTTAACATAATGGGAAAGATAAGGAGAGAATACAGACTCCCTCTGTGTGAGCCGGATAATAAATCACTCTATACAATTATGTGTGCTCTTCGTGAATATGGTGTAATCGATGAAAGCATATAGCCTTTATGTCGTACTTAGAAAATTTGCTGTAAGTTAAATTTTTTTCTTAAGAGCAAGACAGTCAAGTACGGTTTTGTATTCCGTGCCTGACTGTCTTATAATTATGTATGATTGAATATCGGCCTTATGCTTCAATTTCGCGTATGAGATTTACCATCTCTATGGCGCCGACAGCGCAGTCGTATCCTTTGTTTCCCGCTTTTGTACCGGCTCTTTCGATAGCCTGCTCGATGTTTTCGGTCGTGAGAACACCAAACATAACCGGTATGCCGCTGGAAAGTGAGACGGATGCTATGCCTTTTGAAACTTCACTGCATACGTAATCATAATGCGTTGTGGAGCCGCGTATAACGGCGCCTAGGCATATAACTGCATCATAATTGCCGCTTCCTGCCATTTTGGAAGCTATGAGCGGAATTTCAAAAGCTCCCGGTACCCAGGCAATGTGCACATTTTCTTCTTTTACATCGTGACGTATAAGGCCATCCATAGCACCGGAAATTAGTTTCGATGTTATAAATTCATTGAAACGTGCAGCGACGATTCCTATTTTTATTTCTTTTGATATAAGCTTACCTTCAAATGTTTTCATAATAATGCTCCTTTCATATGCATTGTCAATAAATACACCTAAAATTTAGTATTCGAGTATATGCCCCATTTTTTCCTGCTTGGTTCTGAGATAAAAGATATCATGATCGTTTGCGTCCATCTGTATTGGTACGCGTTCCGTTATCTCAAGTCCGAATTCTGAGAGCTGATATATTTTATCGGGGTTATTTGTCAGAAGCCGGATGCTTTTTACACCAAGTTCTCTGAGAATCTGCGCACCAATATAATATTCACGCTGATCTCCTTCAAAGCCGAGTGCTATATTTGCTTCCAGGGTATCCATTCCCTGCTCCTGCAGCGCATATGCGCGCAGTTTATTTATCAGTCCGATACCGCGTCCTTCCTGTCTCATATAGAGGAGTATGCCCCGTCCTTCTTTTTCTATCTGTGTCATTGCGGCGGCAAACTGCTGTCCGCAGTCGCAGCGCAGGGAGCCGAAAGTATCGCCTGTCAGACATTCCGAATGTACGCGACAGAGTACGTTTTTTCCATCTCCGATATCACCTTTTACGAGTGCTACGTGATGTTCTCCGTTGAGTATATTTACGAAACCGTGGGCTTTAAAATTGCCGTATTTTGTAGGCATATTTACAGCAGCAACGCTTTCAACAAGTTTTTCATGACACTTACGGTAATTCTGCAGGTCTTTTATGGTTATAAATTTCATATCCCATTTTTGCGCAAGCTCCATAAGCTCAGGTGTACGCATCATAGTACCGTCGTCACGCATAATTTCACAACAAAGACCGCATTCTTTAAGTCCGGCAAGACGGCAGAGGTCGACGGTAGCTTCGGTATGGCCGTTTCTTTCAAGCACACCGTTTTTCTTGGCAAGAAGCGGAAACATATGGCCTGGTCTTCTGAAATCTTCGGGCTTAGCGTCTTCTTCGGTGCAGGCAATGGCAGTAACGGAACGTTCTGCTGCTGAAATACCTGTAGAAGTAGAAATGTGGTCTATCGATACAGTAAAAGCCGTTTCATGGTTATCTGTATTCTGCATTACCATCTGCGGTATTCTCAGTTTCTCCACATATTCCAAAGACATTGGCATACATATGAGTCCTTTGCCGTGTGTTGCCATAAAATTAATGTTTTCCGTTGTG
>JAAWDW010000034.1 GCA_022793975.1 Bacillota bacterium | reverse complement strand
ATATTCAAAACCCATATTTTATCAGAAAATCCTCTGTTATTCTGTTATGGACAGTATCTTGACTGTCGCATGTAATGGATATTTTATTTTCATTGTTTACACTGCCGATAAATTTTTCAACGTATTTGCCTATTATGTCCGTTTCAAGGTTTACAATGTCGCCTTCACGTCGTATTTTAAGCACTGTTGCGGAAACTGTATGCGGAATGGCTGAAATTGAAAAATCGTTCTGAGATACACGTGCAACAGTGAGACTGATGCCGTCTATTGTAACAGACCCTTTTTCAACTATATAGTGCATAATTTCCGGCGCTGTCTGCACTGTGTACCATATTGCTGTATCATCACGACGTACTTTTATGATTTTTCCTGTTCCGTCCACATGTCCGGATACTATGTGACCGCCGAATCTGCCGTCTGATGACATTGCCCGTTCAAGGTTGACAATGTTTCCGCGCGCAAGTGACGCGAGAGAAGAACGGTTTAAAGTTTCGTGCATTACATCTGCACAAAAGTGGTCTTTTGATATGTTCGTAACTGTCAGGCAAATGCCGTTTACGGCTATGCTGTCGCCGAGTTTTGTGTTTTCAAGGACTTTGGAAGCCTTTATTGTCAGTACGGCTGAGTGTCGTCCATGCTTTATTTCTTCAACAGTTCCCGTTTCCTCAATAATTCCCGTGAACATCGTAATCCACCTCACTTTCGATAAGAAAATCATCGCCGAATTTTGTTATAATGCTGTTTTTCAGAAAAAATGCACATTTCGGAGACGGAACTCCTGTGCCTTCTATAGGTGTTTTAGACTCAGTTCCGCCCAAAATTTTAGGCGCAATGTATGTCTGAACTTTATTTACTATCCGGCTTTGAAGAGCGGACCAGTTAAGTGTACCGCCTCCTTCGAGGAGAATGCTATCTATTTTTTCTTCGCCAAGCTTTGCTGTAAGCTGCTGTAAATCCAGATGTCCGTCAAACTCGTCCGTGACAAGAATGCGGCAGCCGGAATTCTCATATAATTTGTGTTTTTCTTTATCGCCGCTGCAAGTGGCAATAATAGTCGGAACATCCCCAGCGCTTTTTATTATATTTGATGACAGCGGAGTTCTGAGTTGTGTATCGCATATGATACGCACAGGATTTTTCCCTCCGGGGATACGGCATGTAAGCAGCGGATCATCAGTGAGTATCGTGCCTATGCCGGCCATAATGGCAGAATATTTGTGACGGTTTTCATGTACATTCTTCCTTGCGTCTTCGCCGGTAATCCATTTGGATTCTCCTGTAAAGCATGCTATTTTGCCGTCTATTGTCATAGCATATTTCATTGTGACAAAAGGCTTTTTTGTTTTTATATAGTGCATAAATATCTCGTTTAACTTACGGCATTCATCCTCCAAAACATTTTCCACGACTTCTACGCCGTGATTACGCAGTATATTTATACCTTTTCCGGCAACGAGAGGATTGGGATCACCCGAACCTATAACGATGCGCCTTATTCCAGCTTCAAGAACAGCGTCTGTACACGGCGGCTGTTTACCGTGATGACAGCATGGTTCGAGTGTTACATACATAGTCGCTCCTTTGGGAGATTCCGTGCAGGAAGCGAGGGCATTACGCTCGGCATGCGGCTCTCCGTATTTCATATGATAGCCTTCGCCTATTATTTTTCCATCCTTTACAATGACAGCTCCCACCATTGGATTCGGTGAGACAAAACCTGCGCCCTTTTTAGCAAGTTTAAGCGCTCTTTTCATATAATCGCTGTCATTCATGCAATCACCTCCGAAAATAAAAATATCCCAAGCTTTAAGCTCGGGACCAAGTACAATAAGTACATATATAAACAAAAACTCCGGAATATAAAACAATCCGGAGCAATCGTTATATACGAAAAATAATAACACAAATAAAATATATCATTTATTCTGCGTTTTGTAATCTTCTTTCATCCGGACTGTACCGTCGGCTTCGGAATTTCACCGAATCAACCTTTATGGCTCGTGGGCTTTAACCACCGGTAGGGAATTTCACCCTGCCCCGAAGATTTTATTTAATTTTTATGATGTCTTACGCTTCTGCGCTGACAACTTCCTTACCGTCGTAGTAATTGCAATTCGGGCAAACTCTATGCGGAAGTTTAGGCTCATGACACTGCGGGCAGATTGATACTCCCGGTGCTGTCATTTTCATATTCGGGGATCTTCTCTTGTCCCTTCTTGCCTTTGATGTTTTCCTCTTTGGAACTGCCATTTTTACACCTCCTTACATTGCTCTTTATATGATGAAATTAAAATAATTTACTAATACAACCTCTAAATTATATATAAAAATTATCCATTTGTCAATAAATTATTTTAAGTTTCTTACAATGTTGTAAGTATCCCTTGCAATCATAAGTTCCTCGTTTGTCGGGATAAGAAGTACTTTTACTTTTGAATCATCTCTGGAAATAATAGTTTCCTTACCTCTTACTCTGTTCTTTACGAGATCAAGCTTAATACCGAGGTTTCCAAGGTCGTTGCAGATAATGTCTCTCATAGCGATACCGTTTTCACCAAGACCTGCTGTAAATACAATAGCATCTACACCGTTCATCTCTGCAATATAAGCTCCTATGTAGAATCTTACTTTATGAGCAAATACTTTGAGAGCAAGCTGTGCTCTTTCGTTACCTTCGGCTGCAGCTTCTTCTATATCTCGGAAATCGCTAGATACTCCGGAAATACCGAGCACTCCTGATTTCTTATTTAATATTTCGTTGGCTTCACCCTGCTTGAGGTGCTCCTTCTCTCTGATAAATGTTACGATGGCAGGGTCGATATCGCCGCAGCGAGTACCCATTACAAGACCTTCGAGAGGAGTAAATCCCATAGATGTATCGATACACTTTCCTCTCTTTATAGCGGATACGGAAGCTCCGTTGCCAAGATGGCAGGTAATGAGCTTTAAATCTTCAATATCTACATTGAGAATTTCTGCAGCTCTTTCCGCAACATACTTATGGCTTGTTCCGTGGAAGCCGTATCTTCTGATACCGTGCTTTTTGTAATATTCATAAGGAAGTGCGTAAATATATGATTCAGGAGGCATTGTCTGGTGGAACGCCGTATCAAATACGCCGACCATCGGAGTATTAGGCATAAGCTGTTCGCATGCATCGATACCAAGAAGGTTAGGCGGATTGTGAAGCGGAGCAAGCTCGATACATTCTGTAAGAGCTCTCTTTACTTCATCGGTGATAAGAACGGAAGATGCAAATTTTTCACCGGCGTGTACTACTCTGTGACCTACAGCGCCGATCTCTTCCATAGACTTTACAACTCCGTGTTCGCTGTCGATAACAGCATCGAGTACATGTCCGATTGCTTCTTTATGGCTCTTCATAGGAGTTTCAAGCTTGAACTTGTCCATTCCGATTTTTTCGTGTGTTATAACAGAACCGTCCATTCCGATTCTTTCAACAAGACCCTTGCAGAGAAGCACTTCTGTTGTCATATCAAGTACTTGATATTTTAATGAAGAACTGCCGCAGTTGATTACCAAAACTTTCATTTTAATTATATCCTCCATAAATTTTATTAATAACCTTAACATTACCATTATACTTGAATCACGAGGTTTTTCAAGTGAAAAAGTAAAAAATTGCGCTTACTTTTGAAAATAAGGTTTTCTTACATAATCGGAATAATCGTAAATATCATTTCCGTAAATGAGATTGTAAATATCCGATGCACGGAGATCATACGACAGCAGCAGGCTGTCTGCCATTCTTTCCAATTCGGTTTTATTTATATTGCTTATAATAGGAATTTTGCATTTGCCGCTTTTTTTGATTTCTTTTAAGAACTGTGCCCCGTTTGCAGAAAAGCCGAGTATGCGGGCGTACATGGCATTCTCATTTTCAATGATCTCAAAATCATGGCGCTTGAGCCCTACCAAAAGCTGAGCCAAAATGCGACGCACTCTTGTTTCCGTATACCGTTTTGAGATAACGGAAGATATAAGTTCGTCAATATTGTGAGATACCCGTGCCGCTTCTGCAAGTTTGTTTTCTATTCCTTCTCCGACAGCAAGTATACTTTTAAGCTCAGAAGATGATGAAGAAAGTATCCTGTAAAGCGCCAACTGATAAAATCTGTTAAGTTTTAAGTTGATATCGCCATAAAATGATTTTAAAAGTACGGCAGTATCATAAGGAACAAAAGGCTCTATACGTTTAAAATCAAGGGTTTCGGTGAGTACAGTGCGGATTGCGGAAGCACTTGCCATAGTTTCGACATTTACGTTTTGCGGAAGATTGCGTGCGAGAAAATCGGCACTGCTCCCGCCTGTTCTTTTGACAGTGACGGGATCAATCTGCGAATTCGTACGTATGAGCTGTTTCAAATATTCTATAGCAAGAATATTGTTGGAACTTTTAAGAAAATCGTTGTCATCGTTTTCGGCTGCTTTTTCTTTATTCAAAAAAACAGATAAAGCCTTCGCACGGGCTTTCGGATATGAAATACCGGTACGAAGGTTTTCTTTTAAAATTTCTTTAAAAGCGGGGTTTTCATCTGCGAGTATCTCTGCTGCAGATGACAGTCTTTGCAGACTTCCTTCTTCGCTGCCAAACGATAAGAAATTGATGCAACCAAGACCGTTTAGAAGACGAATTGCTCCTTTAGCAAAATATTCGGCACTGTTTGCTGCATAT
>JAAWDW010000033.1 GCA_022793975.1 Bacillota bacterium | reverse complement strand
GACTTTGCTGCTTATATCACGGGCAAAAGCCATTTCGTGTGTTACCACGAGCATTGTCATACCGTCTTTGGCAAGGGTTCTCATAACGGAGAGCACTTCGCCGACCATTTCGGGATCGAGTGCCGAAGTCGGCTCGTCAAACAGCAGTACTTCGGGCGACATAGCCAGCGCACGCGCGATGGCGACACGCTGCTTTTGACCGCCGGATATCTGACGGGGTTTAGCGTTTATATAAGGGGCCATACCAACTTGATCAAGGTAGTGAAGAGCGCATGCCCGTGCTTCATCTTTGCTCTTTTTGAGCACTTTTATCTGACCTGCTATGCAGTTTTCGAGTACCGTCATATTGGCAAACAAATTGAATGACTGAAATACCATACCAACTTTGGCGCGATATGCCGCAGGGCTCATTGCGCCAGATGTTATATTTTCGCCGCTGAATATTATGTTGCCGCTTGTCGGCGTTTCGAGCAGGTTGATGCAGCGCAGGAGTGTTGACTTTCCTGAGCCTGACATACCGATGATACTAGTTACATCGCCTTTGTACACATTAAAGTCGATATCGCGCAGTATTTCGTGTTTGCCAAATGATTTTGATAAATGATTTATTTTCAGAATAGGGTCTGCCATTTTACTGCGCCTCCTTTTCGGATGTTTTCGTACTCAAGCATTCTTCATTTTCCACATGTGCTATTTCACGGTTTTGTTCGTCAAAAGGTGTGCCTTTATCAGGAAAATTATAATTTCCCGCAGCTGTTGCAATATCAGCGAGTACAAGCTCATAATTGTCATTTCCGTCCATTCGCTTTTCGATAAAACGAAGGATGCATGATGCGGCAAGCGTCATTACAAGGTACATGAGCATTTCTATTGCTGCCGATGGAAAAAAGGCATAATTGATACCGACTATGTTCCTATGCTGAGCGAAGAGGTCCATAAAACCGATAATAAACATTACTGAGGTATCCTTTATATTGATGATAAAGTTGTTTGCTACCTGCGGCATAATATTGCGCAGCGCCTGCGGGAGAATAACACTTGTCATTGTCTGAATATGCGTCATACCTATCGCCATAGCGCCTTCGGTCTGGCCTCTGTCTATTGAGAGGATGCCTCCGCGTACGGATTCTGCCATATATGCGCCGGTGTTTATCGAAACGATAATGAGCGAAGCAATCCAGATACCGCTGTTTCCGGTAAACTGCACTTTATTGAATGTAAAATACGGCAGTCCGTAAAAAATGAAAACTGCCTGGAGCACCATAGGTGTACCGCGGAAGAATTCCACATATACGCGTACTATACCGCGGATAAAGGCTATAAAACCTCGTTTGACTGCCGGATCGTTTTTAGAATACGGAATAGTATTAAGTATTCCACAAATAAATCCGATAATGCCGCCGGCAAGAGTGGCGACAAATGCAAGTATGAGGGTGTTGCGCACACCTGTAAGATAAGCAGGATGGTACTGTGCCCATACACGGGCCATATCATGCCCCAGATCAATAATTCGTTCCATTTTGTTAAAACCTCTGTATTCTCCTTAAATAATTTTAGATTTCCGGTTGAACTGCAAGTGCATCGTTCATTACTGATTCAAAATCATCAACTGTCATAGTGCGGAGCACATCGTTTGCTGCATCAAAGAGCGCCGTATTACCCTTTGCTACCGAAATGCCGATGTTGATTTCACCCTCATCGACAACGAAGTTATCGTCCTGACCAGTAAAATTTAAGATTGTAAGATCCGGATATGTAGCGACTGCGCCCATAGCTGTCGGAACATCTGTACAGATAAAATCGACTGTGCCTGATTCTACCGCCATAATCATAGCCGGAGCAGTTTCGGAAGCAGCCTGAATGTCTGCGCCTTCAATCTGTCCGAGACACGAATCATACCAGATAGTTCCGCTCTGAGCTGTGCAGGTACCTGTAAGTTCTGAGATACCTTTTGCCTTTGCAAGAGGGCTGTCAGCTTTTGTTACGCATACGATTGAAGCATAAAAATAAGGACCCGCCATATCTACCTGTGCCATTCTTTCTTCTGTCATAGACTGTCCTGCGATAACCATATCTATTTGTCCGCTTTCAAGTGCAGGAATAAGTCCGCCCCAGTCGATGGCCATAATTTCAAGGTCCCAACCATTTGCTTCACATATTTTCTTTGCCATCATTACATCGTATCCGTTTGCGTATGAACCCGGATTGTTGGCGATAGCAACCGCTCCGTTTTCATCTGTCATCTGAGTCCAGTTGTACGGTGCGTACTGACATTCCATACCGACTGTAAGAACTCCATCTTCAACGCCTGTTGCGTTAATATTATTTTCGCCGCCGTTCTGATTGTCTGTGTCATCTCCTCCGCATGCGACCAGTGCGAAGAGCATAATGGCTGCCATCAAAATTGACAGCATTCTTCTTGTTGTTCTTGTCATTTTTTTTACCTTTCTTTCTTCTAATATACAATATATCGCGCTCTGTCTTTAAAAAATTCTTCCTGTAAGAAGAATGATTTACCGGCAAGCGGATAATAAAAAATGCACATTTTATAAGTGCATTTTTATGTTGATATGATTATACTGGTAAAAATGGTGTGTGTCAATATAAAAATTAAAATTTTTGTGAATAAACAACAAAAATTTTAAAGAGTGTGCTAAAAATTTTGTGAAAATTCATAAAATCAAATGGCATTACAGAGAATAAAGCATACTTATCAATGCAATATTTTTTACTTAAAACGGAGGTAAAAGGTAAATGTAAATGCCTCTTAAATCCGTTGTAATATACCTGTAACATTGGTAATGTATACTTAAGTCAGTATCTTGGTGTATAATGTCATAAAAAAGAAATCTAAGGAAAGGAGCAGGAACGTTGAAAAGAATTGTAATCGCGTTTTTAATTGCAGCAATAATGATTTTAGGTGCTTGCAGCACTGTTTTTGCTGCTGAAGCGGATCCGAATCTTACAATTGTAAATCCGGTAGCGGATACTCCGGTAAATTCAACAAGCCTCCTGATTTCCGTTAAAATAACCAAGCCCGAAACAATAAGAACAACTGTACTCAAAGAGACCGTTACTACACAGAGTGCAATAGCAGCTGACGGTACGGCATCCGAAACAAGAGTTGTCACTTGGAACTCTGTATTCGAATCAGAGAACTTTACAACGACGACAAATCTCAGTTTTTATACCAAAAAACTTGAAAATATCGCCAATGGCAATTACATAGTAAGGGTGGATACAATAGGAAGTGACGGAAAAGTGCAGTATCAGACTTCACGGAGTGTTACTGTTGAGGAAAAAGCAAGTGATACTGAGGTATTCTCAAATAACAGTTCGGGAACGGTGAACAACTTTCTGCAGTCGCTTCTCAAATCGATCTTCGGTAATTAGGAAATTATTATGACTCAATCCGGAAATACAATAAAAGAGAAAATTAAAAATGTTGTTTTGGTAGTATTGTTTCTGTTTACAATACTACTTTTATATTTTTTTTGGAAAGGAGCAGAGCTGCCGCGACTGTCACTTTCCGATTTTCGCTTTAATGACGGTAAAGACAATGTTATTGCGGTAAGCGATGTTGTGGTGCCGAGTCATATTGATATATGTTTTGATAACGAGACATACACAAAGATATCAGCAGGAAAAGAAGCATACTGGAATGGTAACGGCATATCGGTACTTGAGGCATTTAAGACTGTTGTTTCTATGCAGGATACTTATACGGAAGAAATAACAAAGGAGCAGTATGAAGAAATAATGCGGTTTGTATCGCTGAGAGCGGTGTTTGAATATTATCTTCCGTTCGATGAATATTGCAGTTTTCTTTCTCTTAATAGACCAAAATCTACCGATGCTGTCGGAAGTATAAGTGAGATAGGATTTTCACAGGGCAGTACGGAAAGTATGTTTATATATGATGGAAAAAACGATAAGTATTTTCGTATTGTTTCGGATTTTTCATCGGCGCCTCTTTTGGAAGAAGCAAAATTACTGGGAGCGGAGGAAAATCAAACGTACTATCCGCTTGAACAGTATGTGGGAAGTGAACTAAGAGGAAGGGTGCTGATTCCATCAATTCTGGAGACGGATATTGCACCGCTTCGTATTACGCGTGATTTTGGAGAAGCAGACGGGTCGGAAGCTGAGGCTGCTGCGAGAAGTTTTTTTTCCGGAAATTTTGATTTTGTACGAAAAATCGAGGAAAAGAGCGGCAGGATAATATATATGTACGGATACGGTGAAAGAACACTGACAACGGATAAAGACGGAAGCCTCGAATACAGAGCTCAGCCGGACAGAAGCGGAAACGGAGGAGGCAGTGATAAATACTTTGCTTCGCTGGAAAAAGCGCTTATTATCGTTGCCGATCAAGGCGGATTTGTAACAAGTACAGAACAGAAACTGACACCTTATATAGCTTATGCGGGAGAAATTGGTGGTGGAGGGTACAGATTTGAATTCGGATTTACCGCCGGAGGAGAAAATGTATATTTTGAAAACGGAAATCCGCTGGAAATAGAGATATGCGATGGACAGGCAGTATATTTTAAAAGACATTTTCTTAATTTTGACGAGGAAAAGGCTCATATACGCGGACTTACGGAAACGGCCTCAGCATTAAATGTAATTGCCGGAGATTATGAAAGTATATATAAAATGCTCAGGGATGCACAGCATCGCGGTAATCTGATATTAAAAAATGCGGAAAAAGTAGAGCAAGATCTGCTGCACAGCTCAGACGAACGCTTTAACTATGTTGCTGATGCCATATGCGATATGAGCAGCGGATATTTATATAGAGAAGAAGAAAATGAACTTACACCGTGCTATGTGCTTTTTATGAATTCCGGAAATTTAGCGGTATATTTTGATATTTATACGGCAGACTTTCTCGGCTTTAATAATTTTGCCGAAGGCCGTACACAGGAAAACGTAAATTAAACCGTATTTTTTATGGGAACAGAAAAATGGATTGGACAAAAGCAAAGACAATTTTAATAATAGCGCTGATTATAACCGATATTTTTCTCATCGCTACATACGGTGGTAAGCATAATACGGAAGAATCGGGAAACGAAGAAGCGCTGGCTGCTGTGCTCAAAAGCAGCAATATTTATGTAGATGCAGAGAAGATACCGAAAAAGCATGGAAGTATGCCGGCGCTTTCAGTTGAGTACAAAGGTGTTTCCGCAGACGAAACAGCAGCGCTTATTGAAAGTACAGATATAAAGGCAGAAGACGAAAGTGACAAAGCGTATATAGAAGCGGCGGGTGATTTTATAAGCTATCTTGGTATGAATAGCGAATATATTTCCGATGCGCAAATTGTAAGAAAGCCCGCGGACCGCGAAAATGGCGGAGAAACGGTAAAAGTTGTCTTCGGCTGTGAGGTGGATAAATTAAAACTCGATGGAAGTTTTATGGTATGTACGTTTACAGGTGGGGAAATTGCAGGCTTTGACAGTTATTGGCTTGAGCCGGGTGAATTTTCCGCCAAAAAACAGGAAACCATTTCGGCTGCTGCTGCGTTAATTTCATATATGGCGGAAAAAGAAGGGACGGAAGAAGTGCGTATTTCCGATATAGAGCTTGTGTATTGGGTGAATTCTGCATCATATGACAGTATGGAGGCTGTTACCGATACGGCCCTTCCTACTTGGAGAATAACATTTGAAAACGGTGAATCCGTGTATATAGAAGCATTTGGAAGGTAAGGGCAGGACGATTATGAAACTGAGCTTTTGTTCATTGTCAAGCGGCAGCAGCGGCAACTGCTATATTGTGCGCACAGAAAATACTGTTCTTATAATAGATGCGGGAATAAGCGGAAAACGGATATTTATGGGGCTTGCGGCGCTTGGCATAAATTATGAGGATGTAAAGGGCGTACTCATAACCCACGAACATATAGACCATATAAAAAGTGTGCAGATACTTGCAAAAAAATTTGAAAACGCAAAAGTATATGCCAGTAAAGGAACGTGGGAAGCGACCGGGGATCTTTGCAGCAAACTTTCTTCGGCTAAATATAGAGAAATTAATGAACAGCGTATATTTACAATAGGCGATATAACTGTAATTCCGTTTTCACTTTCACACGATGCGGCAGAGCCTGTCGGCTATTCTTTTGCAGCGAGCGATAAAAAGATAAGTATAGTCACTGATACAGGTGTAATTACAGAAGAAATACATGAGGCAGTAAAAGATTCGGAGCTGCTTGTAATAGAATCAAACTATGATGTACATATGCTGGAGTTCTGCCGTTATCCGTATAATGTGAAGCGGCGCATACTCGGAGATTTCGGTCATCTGTCAAACGATGCAGCTGCAGAAGAAATATGCCGTATATGCAAAGAAACGGGACAGCACAGGGAGGTGCTGCTTGCGCATTTGTCAAAGGAAAATAATTTTCCGGAAATGGCGTATCAGACAGTTAAAAATTTGCTCGAAGAGCATGAAATATATATCGGAAAACATTTGAATTTACATATTATGGCGAGGAACGAGCTTAGTCCGGTGTTCACACTCGGAGAATAGCGGAAAGGGTTATGAAAAAATGAATATAACAGTACTTTGTGTGGGCAAGCTCAAAGAAAAATACTGGACGGATGCGATAGCCGAATATTCCAAGAGACTTTCATCATATTGCACACTTAAAATAGAGGAAATAAAAGAAGCACGACTGCCCGATAATGCAGGTCCGGCCGAAGAAGAGGCGGTAAAAGAAGCCGAGGGCAAAGAAATACTCCGCCGCATAGATAAAGATGCTTATGTCATAAGCCTGGAAATAAAGGGGAAGGAACTCAGTTCAGAGCAGTTTGCGGAGCATATTGAAAAACTCGGAATAGAAGGACGTAGCAGTATCGTACTTATAATAGGCGGCTCCCTCGGACTTTCACCTGCTGTATCATCGCGCGCCGATATGAAGCTGTCGTTTTCACCGATGACATTTCCACATCAGATGATGCGCGTAATTCTGCTGGAGCAGATTTACCGCGCATTTAAAATCAACCGTCACGAAAAGTATCATAAATAAATTTACATATGGAAACATTTTTGAATTTGTTTAATATTGCCGAGGACCAAGACAGTATCTTTTTCTGTAAATTGTGTTTCCGGCGTAATACTCATCTCCATTTCATCTCCGCGCTTTACAGCCATAATGTTTAAGCCATATTTTTTGCGTACGTCAATTGTACTTACCGTTTTGCCGATCCATTTTTCCGGTACAGAAACTTCAAACACGGCATGGTCTGCATCAAGTTCTATATAGTCAAGAATATGATCTGCGGTATAGCGTATGACAGTCCAGTCTGCAAGCTGTTTTTCAGGGTATACGACTTCATCGGCGCCGTTTCTCAGGAGGAACTTGGCGTGAATATCTTTGGAGCAGCGGGATACGACTGTTTTGGCACCTAGCTCTTTGAGCAATGATGTCGTCTCAAGATTGCTCTGAAAATCGTTGCCTATTGCAACAATACAAAGGTCGAAATTGCTGACACCGAGAGATTCGAGAAAATCTTCGTTTGTGGTATCGCCTATCTGAGCATTTGTGACAAACGGCAAAATTGCATTAACACTGTTTTCGTTTTTATCAATAGCCATGACCTGATGATCAAGTTCATTTAGTTTAATAGCTATATGGCGTCCGAATCTTCCGAGTCCGATAAGTAATACTGTCTTCATTTCTTGTCTCCTTCTATCTTTTAAATTATCCAACAGTTATTTTTTCCTGCGGATATTTGGAAATGTTTACTTTGTTTTCTGTCAAAGCGGCAAATATGATAGTAAGACCGCCGACTCTGCCAAAAAACATAAGAATTATCAAAATAAAACGGGAAACCGCTCCAAGATCTGCGGTAATTCCGAGTGAAAGTCCTACTGTTCCTATAGCGGATGCTGTTTCAAAAAGCGCCGGCAGAATGGGAATACATTCAACACGGCTTATAATCATTGCTCCGAATGTAAAAAGAAATGTATACATCAGGAATATAGTGGCGGCTATTCGTACTGCTCCACCGGAAATACTCCGTTTAAAAAGCTGGGTATTTTCTTTTCTTAGAAATACCGATATGGCGGAGGAGAACAATACGGCTATGGTTGTTGTTTTTATACCGCCTGCGGTAGAGCCAGGAGATCCGCCGATGAGCATAAGTACAATGGTAAGCATCTGGCCTGTTTCGCTTAAAAGCGTCAAATCAGAGGTGTTAAAACCGGCAGTCCTTGTTGTAACAGAATGAAATAAAGAACAAAGAATTCTTTCCTGTAACGGAAGATCGGAAAATTCGCCGAAGAAAAAATAAACAGCCGGAAAAACAATCAGCATAGTTGTTACCGTCAATATTACTTTGCTCTGCATTCGATATTTTTTAATATGATACTTGTTGCTTTTGATATCTTCCCAAGTTAAAAACCCGATACCTCCGATTACTATAAGCAACATAATAATAAAATTGACAGAAAAACATGAAGAATAAGAAGTCAGCGATGAAAAGTGCGTTTTTATTCCCATTAAATCGAATCCGGCGTTGCAGAATGCAGAGATTGAATGAAAGAGGGAATACCATATGCCTTTACCTATTCCGAATTCGCGGCAAAAAACAGGCATAAGAAAAACAGCGCCCAGAAGTTCGATAATTGCTGTCATTTTAAGGATAAATCTTGTCAGTCTAACAATACCGCCTACGTGATGGGCAGAAATTGCTTCTTGCATAGTGCTTCTCTGCATAAGACCTATTTTCCGCCCTGAGACCATTGCCACGGAAACAGCTATTGTTACAATACCCATACCACCTATTTGAATAAGCATAAGAATGACGCCTTGACCGAATGAAGACCAGTATGTTGCAGTATCCTGTACAACAAGACCTGTTACACACACGGCGGAAGTGGCCGTAAACAAAGCTTCGGAAAATACTGCGCCTTTGCCGTCGCGCGTGGCAAACGGAAGCATTAAAAGCAGACTGCCCAAGATGATTATGGACAGGAAACCAAGCATAATAATTTGAGATGAAGTTCTGTGTTTGTGTATTTGTTTTTCTGTTTTCAGCATTATTTTTTACCTACACAATCTTAATGGCATCTTTAACGCTATTTATTATAGTTTAATTTATGCTAAATTGCAATTTATAGTTCAATTTTCATTATTGTCGCAAAACTCAAAAAGTATTTACTTTATGAGTAAAAAATAGTAAAATACCGATGTATGTGTTTAATCACAAAATCATATTATACAGCAGATTTTCAGCAAGTAAAAGATATTAAAATATAAATGGAGAGGAGTACAGGTTTTGAACGTGAAATATTATTTCAAGCTTGTAGCTATTATGATGATCTTCTGGATTCTTCTTTCCGGAAGGTTTGAGGTGAAATTTCTTATTTACGGGACTTTTACATCTCTGATTGCGGGATATATATGCATGCCGCTTTTAATGCTTAAAAGTGCTGACGGTAAAAATGAGTATTTTGCGCTTGGATTTTCAATTTTTAGACTAGCTGTATATTGCTTATGGATATTCTGGCAGCTTATAACGAGCAATTTTGCACTTGCAAAGGTCATTGTGAGTCCTGAGCTTGCAATCGATCCGCAGGTAATACGATTTAAAGTAAATATGGACAACCCTATGGCGCTTACTGTGCTTGCCAATTCCATAACACTTACTCCGGGAACCGTGACTATGAATGTGACAGATGACGGAGTTTATGAGATCCACGCACTCACGGATGATGCGGCAGAAGGCATCAGAGCGGGCGATATGCAGAGACATGTGGCACGGCTTTTCGGACAGGATGAGAACTTTATAATGATAGACGATGAAAAGGGGGCGGCAGTATGATAAAGATAATTTCGCTTCTGGCCGTGATCGTACTTATAGCAATTATCGCGCTGATGCTGGGAAGAGCGCTGCGCGGTCCAACAGTATTCAACCGTATGAATGCGCTCGGAGTTATAAACGCGGATGCGACGCTGCTCATAGTATTGTTCGGATATATCGACGGCAGGATAGATATGTATGTAGATATTGCAATTTCATACGCTATTCTCGGTTTTGTCGGCTCTATAGCAATAGCAAAATATCTGGGAGGTAAGAAATTATGATCGCCATTCGTGAAATTATTGCAGTCATAATGATTGTGATCGGTCTTTTGTTCCTTGTTATTTCTGCCGTAGGTATGCTGAGGTTGCCGGATTTTTATTCGAGACTTCACGCTTCAGGTAACAGCGAAACCCTGGGAATGATGTTGACACTGCTCGGATTTGTTATATATGAGGGAGCAAACCTCATATCTTTTAAGCTGATTTTTATATTCATGTTCGTATTTATCGGCAACCCGATAGGTACGCACATACTGTCTAAGGCCGCTTATAAGACGGGAGAGCCGGTATGGACGAATAAGAATAATGAAGAAAATAAAGAGGGAGGGAGCAACTAGATATGCAGATATTAACATTGGAAGCGATTTTGCTTTTGTTTCTCATAGCTGCAACAATAGCGATTATTATGTGTCGTGATCTTTTGGCGGCGGTAGTAATGTTCAGCGTGTTCAGTTTCTGTGCGGTGCTCGCTTATCTGATGATGGGAGCTCCCGATGTGGCGTTTACGGAAGCTGTAATAGGTACGGTTTCCACAATATTTATGGTAGCAGCTTTAAAAAAAGTCGGCAGGTGGTGTAAGAAATGAAGAAGATGTCAGCGATTATTATTGCAGTGGCACTCGGTATTTTGTGCTTGAGCATAGGTTCGCTTCCGAAAATCGGAGACGAGAACTCTGCGCCCAACAAGTCTGTGACGCCGTACTACATAGAGCATAGCAGGGAGGACACAGGTTCACCGAATATTGTTACCGGTACGCTTGCGGATTATAGAGGGTTTGATACGCTCGAAGAGACAACAGTAATGTTCCTTGCGGGAATGACGGCAGTGCTCGTAATTGCGGCAGGTAAAAGAAGTAAAAACAAAACGGCCGCAGATAAAGAAAAGGCGGAAAACGGAAAGGAGGACAAAAATAATGGGTAAACCTTTTGGTGGAGTTGTACTTAATTCGGCATTTCGGGTAATCGTGCCGTTTACGATAGTTTACGGAATATATGTCCTCACTCACGGAGAATTCAGTCCAGGCGGCGGATTTCAGGCAGGAGCGCTGCTTGCTATAGGAGTTGTGCTTGCAAGGCTTGTGCAGGGGCAGGACACAAAGTTTAATATAAAAGGAACACATGCTGTAATGCTTGCAGGCGTGGGTGCGTTTATCTATGCGTTAACAGGATTTTTACCGATGTTTTTCGGCGGAAATTTTCTTGAGTATGCATATCTGCCGGTGCATATGCACGAGGCAGCCGAGGTGCACGCGCTTGGTATATTGATGATAGAAATAGGAGTAACGCTCACGGTAATGATGACGATTATCGACATCATGGATGCGCTTGTAAGGGAGAGTGATTCGGATGAATAGTGCGGATATATTCGGACTGGTGAATGATTTTCTGGCAGACAGAGGCATATACGCGCTGGTACTCATTCTTTTCTTCCTCGGAATGTTCGGAATGATAGTGTGCAAGAATTACCTGAAAAAACTTATGTCGATGAACATAATGCAGGTATCAATAATATTCTTCTTTCTCTGCTTTGCACAGAAGGAGGGCGGTATGATACCTGTGCTTGATGGGATAACAAACGATCCTTCGGCATACATAAATCCGCTGCCGCATGCACTTATGCTTACGGCGATAGTAGTCAGCCTCGGTACCACAGGAGTGGCGCTGGCACTCTTGATGAGGCTCAAAGATAAATACGGTACGGTAGAAGAAGACGAACTTCTCGGGAGGATGAGCGAATGAGACATTTACCTGTTTTAATTCCGATTCTTCCGCTTGTGTCTGCGATGCTGTGCCTTGTGTTTAGTAAAATAAACAGAAATCTTGGAAAATACATAGTTATTTGTGCGCTCACAGCATCGCTTGCATCATCTGTAGGACTTTTTGTGCAAGTGATGCGCACGGGGGAGTCCGTACATTATTATATGGGTGGCTGGCAACCGCCGCTTGGCATAGAATTTGTAATAGATGAAATGAATGTATTAATACTCGTTGCCATAGCTACGGTGGCGTTGTTTGTCTGCATATATTCGCAGTCATTCTTTTCGGGAAAGCCGAAACTTGCAGAAAGCGACAGAGAGGAAGCAAATTTCCTTGACAGAGACACCTGGCTTGAAAAAGGCGGATTTTATGCTCTGTACGCGCTTCTCTCGGCAGGACTTCTCGGTATGACGATTACGGGCGATATGTTTAACCTTTATGTGTTCCTCGAAATTGCTTCAATTTCGGGTTATGGACTCATTGCACTCGGTGGTGACAAATCTGTGCTGGCATCGTTCAGATATTTGCTTCTCGGCACTATAGCGGCATCGTTCTACTTGCTTGCGGTTGCTTATATGTATTCGATAACAGGCACGCTAAATATGGCGGATATGGGTATGCTTCTCGCGTCTCATAAGGACTCGACGAATGTGCTGCTGGCCGTAAGTATGCTCATAATAGCATTTGGTATCAAGATGGCGCTGTTCCCTCTTCACGGCTGGCAACCCGATGCATATACATACGCACACCCGGCTGCAGCGCCCCTGATTTCGGGACTTATGAGCAAAGCTCCTGCGCTGGCGATGATGAGATATATGTTTTATATAATCGGGGTTGACAGTCCATATGTGGGAAAAGCACTGACTGTTATTGGCTTTCTCGGAGCGTGCGGCATCATTCTCGGATCCGTTATGGCCAATGCACAGAAAGATTTTCGCCGTATGCTTGCATATTCGTCGGTGGCACAGATAGGATATATTGCAGTGGGTCTTTCACTGGGAAATGCCTATGGAATAATAGCGGCGGTGTTCCACATTTTAATTCACGCTTTTATGAAGAGTTCACTTTTTATGGTGATAGGTGCGGTGCGTTACCGCTACGATGAAGTGATGATAGATAAGTTCGGCGGGCTTAACAAGCACCTGCCGCTGACGACGGTGACGCTTGTGATTGCGGCACTTTCGATGGTGGGGATACCTCCGACGGGCGGATTTTTCAGCAAGTGGTATATAATTATGGGTTCTCTTGAAAGCGGTCATTATTTTTATCTCGTTGTGCTGATCATAAGTTCACTCTTAAATGCAGTGTATTTCTTTAGAGTGCTGGAGACGGTGTTTGTAAACAAGGATGCTGAGCTCACGGAAATACGTCCTGCAGGACCTTGGAAATTTGAACTTCCGCTTTCGATGCTTGTTCCGATCGTGCTTTTCGGAATTATTATAATAGCGATAGGTGTGCTTAATGCTCCCATTGCAGCCGATGTTTTAAGTTTGGGATTGCCGGAGGTGCTTGCGATATGACGATAATAAGTATCAGGCCATTTTTGGCGGTGGGTGTTTCGCTGCTGGCGGCGTTTCTCATAATGTTTTCGGGAAAGCGCCCGAATCTTAGGGAGAGTTTTACGGTAATTGCATCTTTAATAAAAATGGTGCTAGTATTTTCGATGGTACCTGCCGTGCTTGAAGGCGATGTCTACGAATACACTCTGTTTAACATTACGGATACGGTAGGCTTTACGCTGCGGACGGATGCGGCGGGGATGTTGTTCGCGTGTGTGTCTTCATTTCTTTATATACCGGTTGCGTTTTACGGTATTGGATATATGAGAGGACATCATGAAAAGGAGCAGACGGGATTTTTTGCAGCCTTTGCTGTGTGTATCTCGGCGGCTGTGGGCATTGCACTTTCCGCAAACTTGCTTACATTTTTTGTGTTCTTTGAACTTCTTACAGTTGCAACTTATCCGCTCGTATTTCACGCAAGGACAGAGGATGCGAGATTTTCGGGCAGAAAATATTTAATTTACACACTTTCCACAGGTCAATTTTTCCTGGCGGGAATAGGAGTGACCTACTACATAGCGGGTACGCTTGATTTTAAAGCGGGAGGTTTTCTGGCTTCGGATATGGCACCTGTCGCGATTTTGCAGGCGCTCTTTTTCCTGCTTGTAATTGCGGGAGCTGTCAAGGCGGGACTGATGCCGATTCACGGCTGGCTGCCATCGGCGATGGTAGCACCTACGCCTGTGAGCGCGCTGCTTCACGCGGTGGCTGTTGTTAAGGCAGGAGCATTCTGTATTATAAGAATTATAGGATATGTTTACGGTCCGGCACTGCTTCTTGAACTCGGCGCAGCGCAGGTGCTCGCATATATTGCGGCGGCGACTATAGTCGTTTCTTCGCTCATAGCAATGAAGCAGGATAATCTGAAAAGAAGGCTTGCATACTCGACAATCGGTCAGCTCTCATATGTGGTGCTGGGTGTGGCTATGCTTTCACCGATGGGCATGCTGGGTGCGATGTACCATATAGTTGCGCATGCGGTAATGAAGATTACGCTCTTTATGTGCGCAGGCGCAGTTATAGTTACGGCACATAAGGAAAATATCAGTGAAATGAACGGTATAGGCAGAAAAATGCCCATAACTTTCGGCTGCTTTACAGTAACATCGCTCGGTATTGCAGGAATGCCGCTTGTTGTGGGATTCATCAGCAAGTGGGATATCCTGCTCGGAGCGCTTGAGATAGGGAAGCCGGTTTATCTTGCGGTGCTTCTTGCATCGGCGCTTCTTGGACTTTCATATTTGATGCCGGTATGCTATATTGCATTCTTTAAAAAGGATGAGAGCGGAGAGTTTGCGAAATACGGTGAAGCGGACAAACGTATGCTTATTCCTATCTGTCTTACGGCTGTGCTTTCTGTCGTGCTTGGCATTGCTCCGAACTTTGGAGTACATCTTTATAATCTTGCTGAAATTGCGGCCGATGCAGTTATGGCAGGCTTTTATGAGCCTACACTTATCGTTACGACGGGCTTTGCGGGAGGTGTATTGTTATGATGAGAAAGTCGACCAAGGTAAAAATATATATTATAATTGTGGCGGTATGTGTGATGTCGGTGATTGCGGAAGTTTTATTTGCGCATCCGCATGGTGGGGAAATATGGCATACCGTTCCCGGAGCTGACATAGTGATAGCATTTGCCGGCGGCTGGATTTTGATATTATTTGCCAAAAAGATACTGGCACTGATTGTTCAGCGCGAAGAAAATTATTACGATAGGGGTGATAAAGATGAATAGCTTGATTTTTCATCCCGGTTTAATTTTAATTGCGGCAGGACTTACAGCGGCGTTATTTCCCAAAAGCATTCGCGGCTTTGTTCCTGTTGTGGGAGCGGCAGCAGCGCTTGTCTCTATGGTATCGATTGATTACGGTACGGAAATCGGTCTCAGTTTTATAAATGGCATAACACTTGCAGTTATAAGTGCAGACAGTCTGAATTGGGTGTTTGGCCTTATTTTCAGTATGATGGCGTTTATAGGGGCGGTGTATTCCGTTCATAATAAAAGTGCGCTCGAAGCAGCAGCTTCGATGATATATGCGGGAGGTGCACTGGGCGTAACGCTGTGCGGAGACTGGATGACGCTCATATTTTTCTGGGAGCTTATGGCGGCTTCATCGCTTTTCCTCATCTGGGCAGGCAGGACGGAGAAGTCTGTTAAAGCGGGTATCAGGTATTTGCTGGTGCATATGTTCGGCGGCAACTGTCTGCTTATAGGTATTATTTTTAAAGTATCTGCAGGAGATATTCTTATACAAAATATTTCACAGGTGCATGATGCTGCGTTTTGGCTTATTCTGACGGGTGTGGCTGTCAATGCGGCAATTCCTCCTCTTCATGGCTGGCTTACAGATGCTTATCCGGAAGGAACAATTACCGGCAGTGTGTTTTTATCATCATTTACGACAAAAGTTGCGGTTTACTGTCTGATAAGGATTTTCGCGGGAACTGAATTTCTTGTATGGGTCGGGGTCGTGATGGCTGTTTACGGAGCGGTATTTGCAATTATAGAAAATGATATGAGACGGCTTTTGTCATATCATATTGTTAGTCAAGTGGGATTTATGGTTGCCGGCGCAGGAATAGGAACAGCCCTTGCATTAAACGGAGCAGCGGCGCACGCATTCAGTCATATTCTGTATAAATCGCTGCTGTTTATGTGCGCTGGAACGATAATGTATGCGACGGGTATTCGCAGTATAAACAAGCTTGGAGGACTGGCAAAGAAGATGCCGTTTGTCCTTGTGTGTTTTACGGTAGCGGCTTTTTCAATAGCGGGAGTACCGCTGTTTAACGGTTTTATAAGTAAATCGATTACGATTACAGCGGCCTGTGAGGCAGGGT
This sequence comes from Bacillota bacterium, assembly GCA_022793975.1. Classification (GTDB taxonomy): domain Bacteria; phylum Bacillota; class Clostridia; order Peptostreptococcales; family Anaerovoracaceae; genus QAKD01. Next base: position 22,648 of record JAAWDW010000033.1, on the reverse strand, counting down.
ATCCGCTGGCAGAGATTTTGCTTCAGCTTGCCAGTGTCGGAACTTTCTTGTCTATTGTAATGAAAATGATGTATTTTGTATTTTTCGGCAAGGACAAAAATATTGAAGTAAAACCGATACCGAAAAATATGTACATAGCTATGGGAATAGGCTCAGTACTCTGCATTCTTTACGGTGTGTTCCCAGGTCTGTTGTATAGATTCCTGCCATATGATTTTGAATATCACCCGTTCACCTGGGATCACATTGTGCAGTATGTACAGCTTCTTGCCGTAAGTGCGGTGCCGTTCATAATGTACATTGAACATATGGAGCCGCATTCCAGGCTTTCGCTTGATACTGACTGGTTTTACAGAAAGCCGTTTGCTTGGATTGTAAGAACGGTATCTTCACTATGCGTAACTGTACAGATAGGATTCGGTGCATTTTTCCGAGGCATATATGACGGCGTGCGCCGCGCGGCCAAGAATCCGCTTGTATTTATCGGCGAACATGGTGTTACGGAATATAAAGGAGCAGGTGATTTGGAGAAGACACAAAACGTCAGACGGGAAGACTTTGATGATGAATTTGCGGGAAATGATATAGATGCCGAGCTTGCGGTGGCGATAGCCGAAGCTGATAAAGCACAGGCATTTGCCACGGGAGAGACGGAAAGTAACGATGTGTACGATCCTGATAAGGAACGCGAGCCTGTCGGCGATATAATGAGTGTTGTAGTATTTACATTTATAGCGGCAGCAGCATTCATAGCGGCGGCAGTGATGTAAATTTATGCAAATAATAGAAGCGGAGCAGTCCTAAAAATAAGGAAAGTTCCGTTTTTTTATGTTATTTTTAAAATTATCTAAATATCGTTGTATTATATATAGGTAGGAACTTTTTGCAGTAAAAATTTGCAAAAAAATCTTGTTAAAAAAATCGCAAAATAGGCCTGCAAATTATCAGAAAAGGCTTGTCGAAACGAAGAGAATTGAAGTATAATAGAACTGAATAATTAAAATTATGTAGATTGATTGGCTAAATTAAAAGAAGGAGCGAAGCAAATGCAAACATTGGAAAAAGATACTAAGAGAACAATGCTTTGTGTCATCATCGCGCTTATGCCGGCTCTGATAATGGCGGTTTATAATTTCGGAGCAAGAGCGCTGATACTTACTTTGGTATGCGTGGCAGCAAGCATACTCTTTGAATTCTTATTTGAAAAAGTGACAAAACGCGAAAACACTGTATCGAACCTTTCGGCAATTGTAACAGGTCTGCTGCTTGCGTATAATCTGCCGCCGACGCTTCCGTACTGGATGGCAATTATCGGCTGTTTTGTTGCAATTGTTATTGTGAAACAGCTTTTCGGGGGTATAGGACAGAATTTTGCTAACCCTGCTATTACGGCGAGAATAGTTTTGCTTGTAAGTTTTTCGACAGATATGGCGGTATGGGCGAAGCCGCAGGAAAGATTTCTTTCGGCTGCCGATGCGGTTACGGGTGCTACACCTCTCACGCAGTTTGCGGAGGGAAGTGTTGATGCACTTCCGAGCAATATGGATATGTTTATCGGGACGATAGGCGGTTCACTCGGAGAGATTAGTGCAGCTGCACTTCTCATAGGAGCGATTATTCTGCTTGTAACGAGAGTGATTTCACCTGCAGTTCCTGTTGCTTACATAGGTACGGTATTCGTATTTACATGGGCGCTCGGACTGGACCCTGTTTTTCATATTCTTGCGGGTGGCGTAATGCTCGGAGCCATATTTATGGCAACAGATCCGACAACATCGCCGAAAACGACAATCGGAAAAATCATATTCGGTATCGGATGCGGACTTCTCACGGTAGTTATAAGAATATACGGAACATACCCTGAGGGTGTATCGTTTGCGATACTTCTCATGAATATCCTTACGCCTCATATTGATAATCTCACAATGAGAAGGGCAAGGGCAGAGAAAGGCGGTGCAAACTAAATGAACGGAAAGTTTAAGGATTTATTTGCACCTACGATAGTGCTTCTCGTAATATGTCTTATTGCGACGGCGCTTCTCACAGGTACATATCAGGTAACAAAGCCTATAATAGAGCAGAGAGCTCTTGAAGCTGCGGGCAGCACAAGAGGAGAGGTGCTTCCGGAGGGAGACGTATTCCTTCCTATGGAAGAGGTTACGCTCGTAGAGGGCGCAACAGAAGTATATCAGGCCGAAAACGGCGCGGGTCTTGTAATTACGGCGGGCGCCAACGGATTCGGCGGAGTCGTTGAAGTTATGACAGGTATAAATGCAGATGGAGAAATAACAGGCGTTAAGGTACTCAATCATTCGGAAACTCCTAATCTCGGAACAAACGCTATGACAGAAGAGCACCTTTCTCAGTTTATCGGCGCTTCGGCAATAACCAACAAGTCGGGCGGCGAAGGCACAATGATTGATGCATATTCGGGCGCGACAATTTCGTCAACGGCAGTATTTGATGCTGTAAATACAGCGCTTCTCCAGTTTGCAGTAGCCAACGGAGCGTCGTACGAAGCTCCTGTAGAGCTTTCGCCTGAAGAGCAGTTTGCACAGATGCAGGCGCTTGCACTTCCTGCGGGAGATACATTTGAAAAGCTTGATGTTGAGCTGTATGCGGGTACGTCGGATAATGCGCTTGAGGTATACAAAGCCGCAAACGGTGCCGGTATTGTAGTGTACACTTCGGGAGAGGGTTATGCGGCATCAAACGGCGGCGCACCTATCAAGGCACTTGTCGGCATTGACGCGTCGGGAGCAGTTACGGGTATTCAGTTTGTTGAACACAGTGAGACCGCGGGACTTGGTACAAAGGCCATGGAAGAAGATTATATCAATCAGTTTATCGGCGCTACAGCTATCACGAGAAAGTCAAGCGGCGAAGGCACAAAGATTGACACAATCAGCGGAGCAACATTCTCGTCTGTGGGCGTATATGACTGCGTAAAGGCTGCTATTAAGCAGTATGAACTGATGGGAGGTGCTTTCTAATGGAAAACAAACAGAGTAAACTCAGTATCCTGACGAAAGGTATTATTAAGGAAAACCCGGTACTTGTACTTATACTCGGTACTTGTCCGACACTCGCAACCACAACGAGTGCAATTAACGGACTGGGAATGGGTGTTTCCACGATGGTGGTACTAATTTGTGCAAATATAATGATTTCAATGCTCAAGAATATTATTCCCGATAAAGTGCGTATACCGTGCTATATCGTAGTAATAGCGACATTCGTTACCATTGTGCAGCTGATGCTCAAGGCAATGCTGCCCGAACTCGACAAGGCGCTTGGTCTTTACATACCGCTTATCGTGGTAAACTGTATCATACTCGGCCGTGCGGAGATGTTCGCAAGCAAGAATTCAATTGCGGATTCGGCGCTTGACGGTATCGGAATGGGTCTTGGATTTACGCTGGCACTTTTCTTTATGGGAGCGGCAAGAGAGCTTCTCGGAGCCGGCACGCTCCTCGGCATCACGCTTACTGCCAATATAATAGAGCCAATGTCAGTGTTGACTAAAGCTCCGGGCGGATTCTTCGTATTCGGAGTTCTTGTTGCCATAGTAAATAAGTTGACAAACGGCAAGGCAAGCAAGAATGCGGCAAATGGATGTATGAAATGCTCGTGCTCTTCCGTATGCGGTCACGTGGGCGGATGTACGCCAACGTGTGAGGAAGAGCTTCTTAAAGCAATCGAAGATGCAAAGACAGCGGATGAAATTCGTATGAATGAAGAGGGAGGTGCTTTATAATGACAGAATATATCATAGTTATAATGGCAGCCGTACTCACAAATAACTTCGTGCTCGTGCAGTTCCTCGGTATCTGCCCGTTTCTTGGAGTATCAAAGAAGCTCGACTCGGCTTTCGGTATGAGCTGTGCGGTAGTATTCGTAATGCTTATTGCAACTGCGGCAACCTGGCCGATTCAGACATATATCCTCGATACCAGAGGTCTCGGATATTTACAGACTATTGTATTTATTCTCGTAATTGCGGCGCTCGTACAGCTGGTTGAAATTGCGATGAAGAAATATATGCCGCCGCTTCATAAGTCGCTCGGCGTATTTCTTCCTCTTATTACGACAAACTGCGCGGTACTCGGTGTATGCGTAAATAATATAACGGAAGGTTATGGATTCCTTAAGGCAATGCTCAATTCGCTGGGAGCGGGTCTCGGCTTTATGCTTGCTATGGTACTCTTTGCGGGAGTGCGCGGCAGAATCGAAAACAACGATTTCCTGCCGAGCTTCAAGGGAATTCCGTCAACACTTATAGCTGCGTCAATCGTTGCTCTCTCGTTTATGGGATTCGGCGGCGTGATTGACGGCATATTCGGAATGTAGGAGGTGTAGATATGGGAATTTATGTAGATGCACTTCTTTTACTCGGAGCGGTGGCTCTTGTAGCCGGCATCGTACTTACGCTTGCGGCTAAGTTTATGGCGGTACCTGTGAATGAAACGCAGGTCAAGGTAAGAGAATGTCTGCCAGGTGCAAACTGCGGAGCCTGCGGATTTGCGGGCTGCGATGACTATGCGGGTGCGCTTGCCGATGATCCTGACAACGTGCCGCTTAATGCGTGTGTTCCGGGAGGCGCTTCGGTGGCCGCTGCCATTGCGGAGGTACTCGGCAAGGATGCCGATGCTGCAGGCGGAGGAGAAGCAAAGATTGCCAGAGTTCACTGCAGAGGTATAGAAGGTAAAAAATGCGGAGAAGGCGAAGCAGCCTGCAAGCACGGATGCATAGCATGCGGTGCTTGTGTAGAAGCTTGTCCTTTCGGAGCAATGCATATAATAGATGGCGTAGCTGTTGTGGATAGATCTGCGTGCGTAGGCTGCGGAGCTTGCGAAGCAGCTTGTCCAAACGGGGTAATAAGTGTTGCTCCTGCAGATTCAAGAGTATTTGTAGGCTGCAGCTCACGTGATAAGGGAGCCGATACGAGAAAAGCATGTACGGCGGGATGTCTTGCATGCGGAAAGTGCGTAAGCACATGCAAATTCGGAGCTATCGAGATTGTTGATAATCACGCGGTCATAGATTACGAAAAGTGCAAGAACTGCGGTATGTGCGCTAAGGCATGTCCTGCGAATATTATCGTAGTAATGCCAAAGAACGCATAGTCAAGAATTGTCGGCGGGTGATAAAATGCCGGAAACGAAGCTGAAAATTACAAAGGCCGATATTATACTTGCAGTTTTGTTTGCTGCAGTCGCGGTTGCAGTTGCTGTATGGGCTGCAGGATATTTTGGAGGTAATGCGGACAGTGTTGTCGTAACGGTGCGAGGAGAAATCATAGGCGTGTACGATTTATCGGAGAACAGGGAAATTGCCGTTTTGGATGGCAGCAATGTTATAGAGATAAAGAATGGTGCTGTGTTTATGAAAAGCGCGGACTGTAAAAATCAGCATTGTGTAAGGCATGCACCTATAAAGCTGGGAAATGAACAGATTGTCTGCCTGCCGAATAAGGTACTCGTTGAAATAACGGATAACGGAGAAAGTGAGATAGATACAGTTGCGAACTGAGAAACTTGTTTTATGCAGTATACTTGTAGCCCTGTCAGCGATTTTCTCTTATGTGGAAGCGATAATACCGATTCCGCTTGGTATTCCAGGTATTAAGCTTGGGCTTGCCAATGTGGTAACGGTGTTTGCGCTTTACAGACTTGGTTTCGGCAGTGCTGTAATTATAAGTGCGGTACGGATAATTATCGTATCTTCGCTTTTCGGCAATCCGGCAATGGTGCTTTACAGTTTTGCCGGTGCAGGTTTAAGCCTTGCTGTAATGATACTTTTAAAATGCACAAATGCTTTCAGCATTATCGGAGTAAGTATGGCAGGCGGTGTGTTTCACAATGCAGGACAGGTTGCAATGGCTGTAATTGTGATGGAGACAGCCGGATTATTTTCATATTTATCGGCGCTGATTCCCGTGGGAATGTTTACAGGCGTGTTTATCGGCATTGTGTCGGATAAAGCTATAAGGCATATTGAAAGAATGCCGGTCGTATAAGTGTTTAAGAGAGATACTGCGGCGGGCTTTGGAAATGTCATATATTCACGGTATGCGCAATAAAGCGTATGCTGCGTTATATATAAAAATTTAACTAAAAAGGAGAAAACAAAGATGAAAAAGTTAGTTTCAGTTTTACTCATCGCAGCAATGATGTTTGCTATGGTTGCCTGCGGTGGAGACACTGACGATGGCAGCGAAGGAGGAAATGCTGCCGGAGGAAGCACTAAGGTAGGTCTTGGAATTACCGTAAGTCTTTCGGCTACACCGGCAACAGAGGACGCTGACGGAAACGCTCAGCAGGACGGTACTGCTGCTGCTGTACTTCTTGACAGCGAGGGTAAAATCATTAAGTGTCTGGTAGATGTTGCGCAGAATAAAATGGCGTTTACATCAGAAGGTGTTGTTCTTGATAAGGATAAGGACTTCATAACAAAGAAAAATCTTAAGGAAGATTACGGAATGGGTCCTGTATCACCGCTTGAAAACGGCGAATGGTATCAGCAGATAGCTATATTTGAAGAATATGTAAAGGGAATGACAAGAGATGAAGTTGCAAATATTGCTACAACTGTAAATGAAAGCGGTCACACAGTAGGTACTGATGAAGCGCTTACTGCAGGCTGCACAATGGATATCTCTGCGTTTATCGAAGCTGTAGTACAGGCTTGTGACAAGGCTGTAGAAGCAGGCGAAGCTACTGATCTCCACCTCGGAATCGTAAGTAATATGGCAAGCTCAAAAGACGCAACTGAGGATGAAGACGGTGTTGCATTCTCGACTTCTACTTATGCTGCAACTGCAACAGATGCTGACGGCAAGATCACAGCAGCTCAGATCGACTGCACACAGTCAAAGATTACTGTTGGATCGGACGGCTCGGTTGTAGACGTTCCTGAGACTGTAACAACAAAGAAAGATCTTAAGGAAGATTATGGAATGGGTCCTGTATCACCGCTTGAAAACGGCGAATGGTATCAGCAGATCGCTGCTTTTGAAGAGTACGTAAAGGGTATGTCAAAGGATGACGTTGCAAACATCGCAACGACAGTAAATGACAGCGGTCACACAGTAGGTACTGACGAAGCGCTTACAGCAGGCTGCACAATGGATATTTCCGACTTCATCGCTGCAATTGATGCAGGTATGTAGCAGCATAATACCACTTTAAACTTTTATTATTTATTAAATTCTGACTTCTTATTTATTGGGCGCGGCGCTTTTGGCGCCGTGTTCATTTTTACTGAAGTCTTGCTTGAATAGCCTAATGATACAAAATTTTATGTAAGTATTTCTTTAAAGGCTGAGGTTTAAAATTATGTTTTAATTTTGAACCTGAACTTTTGACAGAATTACAATTTTAAATTAGATTAGTAACTATTTTTATAAAAGGAGTGACTAAAATGGGTTATGATATTTGTTCTATGGCAAAGATGAGAAAAACGGCGGCAGTACTGATTGCGTTTGTATTTATTTTAGGAATTGTACTCGGTGCAGCAGGCTGCGGTGCGGCGGAAAAAGAGAAATTTCAAAAAACATATCTCGATGCATTTGATACGGCCGTAAGTGTCATCGGTTATAGTGAAAGTAAAGAAGAATTTGAAAATATGGCCGAGACATATGTTCACAAAGAGCTTACAAGGTATCATAGGCTTTACGATATCTATACGGAATATAAGGGAATCAATAATATAAGGACTGTAAACAAGAATGCGGGTATTTCACCAGTAGAAGTCGATGATGATATAATAGCAATGCTTGAGTTTTCTCGTGATATGTATTACGCAACAGACGGTAAAGTAAATATTGCAATGGGAAGCGTACTGGAAATATGGCACGAAGCGCGAAACCACGGAATTAACTATCCCGATAAAGCAGCGCTGCCTGACATAGAAGAACTGAAAAAGGCAAGTGAACATTGCAGTATAGAAGATATGGTAATAGATAAAGTGGCAGGAACAGTATATCTTGCAGATGCATATATGCGCCTTGATGTCGGAGCGGTCGCAAAAGGTTATGCAACTGAAAGGATAGCACAGGAGCTTGAAGCTGACGGTTATACGAATATTATTTTGAATGTAGGCGGAAATATACGTGCAATAGGTGCGAAGGCAGATGGCAGCATGTGGGCAGTAGGCATACAAAATCCGGACCTTGCAAGTGATACCGCGCATATAGAAACAATAGAAACTGATTATTTGTCGCTGGCAACAAGCGGAGTATATCAAAGATATTATACAGTAGACGGCAAAAATTATCATCACATAATAGACGGAATTACATTGATGCCGGAAGACAGATATCTTTCGGTATCGGTATTGACCGATAACGCAGGAATTGCGGATGCGCTTTCGACTGCGCTTTTCAATATGGATTATGCGGACGGAAGACGATTTGCGGAAGGGTTTATGCAGAGTGCTGACGCTGCTGACAAAGATAGCCTGGGTAAAATTTCGGTTTTTGAAGTGATGTGGGTGATGCCGGACGGTGAGAAGCGTTATACAGACGGGTTTAAAGAATATATTGTGAAATAAAAATATGAGCACATTTTTAAATATGACAAATCATGCAGAAGGTAAAGCGCCTTGAATATATCAGAAAATTATGATAAAATTATAGCGATAAATCGGAGGCTTAATCTCTTATGAAAAATTGAAATTATATGAAGTAATTGTTTCGGAGGAGGAAGTATTATGTATAAGATTGAAGTAGGTTTTAAAGATATTTGCGAAGCTTATACACGTATAAAACCGTATGTTGTGAAAACGCCGCTTATCAGATCGGATAAGATGTCGGAACTTTTCGGAAGCGATGTTTGGTTTAAACTTGAAAATATGCAGCCTATAGGTGCATATAAACTGCGCGGAGCTATGAACAATATGCTTGCTATGAGCAAGGAAGACTTGGCGCGTGGTGTTGTTGCCGCATCTGCAGGCAATCATTCACAGGCTGTAGCTTATGCTGCGCGTATGCAGGGGGCGAGTGCCATAGTATGTGTGCCGGAATCCACACCGATGAATAAAAGAGAAAGTGCGGTGAGATACGGAGCAGAACTCGTGGTATACGGTGCTGATTATGCCGCGGCAGAAGAAAAAGCTCATGAAATAGAAAGAGAGCAGGGACGAAAATTCGTCCACGCGTACGAATCTTCGGAAACGGTTGCGGGACAGGGTACGGTAGCGCTTGAAGTTTTGCTGGAAAATAATGATTTTGATGCGATAATAGTGCCAACGGGCGGAGGCGGCCTCCTCTGCGGAGTAGCTATTGCCGCGAAAGCGATGAAACCTGAGATAGAAGTCTATGGACTTCAGACGGATACGTCGGCACCATGGAAAAAATCATTTGCAGAAAAGAGACTTAATAATGACTGCCCATTTATTCCGTCAATTGCCGATGGTCTGGAAGGGGAGATTACATGGCCGAATGTAGAACTTGCGCTCACCTGTGTTGACGGTATAATTGTGGTAAGTGAAGAATCGACAAAAGAAGGCATCAAGTGGATGGCAAAAAATCATCATCTTATGATAGAAGGCGCTTCAGCGACATGTATTGCAGCATTGCTAGAAGGACATGAAGAACTTAAAGGTAAGAAAGTGCTGTGTATAATAACAGGGGGAAATATTGATCTTGATAAATTCTGCAAAGTGTGCGAAGCAGAATATCCTGAGCGGGATTAGCTTTTGCGGATTTTCGGAACAAGATACAGAAACGGAAACGGTGAAACGGAAATATAAAAAATAAACGGAGAGCAAGTATGAAAGAATATTTGACGGTGGAGTGGAACGATACCAGAAGCAGTGCAAAGGGTTGGCTGGTTATATTTAATTATGTAAAAGGCTATACGGGCGGCGGTATTCGTATGCATCCGGATGTGACAAGAGAAGAAGTGCTGCGTTTGGCGGAAGCTATGGCTTATAAATACAAAGCCTGCGAGTCGGAATTTTGCGGTGGCTGTAAAGGCGGCATTGCGTATGACAGCAAAGCGTCCGATGCTAAAGATGTGCTGCGCAGATATTTAATTGCAATGATGCCGTATATTCGTGAAGGTGTTTCACTCGGCGGGGATTACGGTACGAAGTACAGTGATATTCTCAATGTGTTCCGTGAATTCGGATTTGATATGCCTCTTACTAAATCGATGCGCGCCGATCCTCAGATAGTGAAAAATGCAGCCGCATATGATAAGCTTCTCGAAGAAACTGTAGACGGTATTCCGATAAATGACGTGATGGCTGGATATGGTGTTGCCGAGTCGGCGGATGAAGCCTGGGGGCTGCTTGCGGGAGCCGAAAAGACAGAAAATCTGCATCTTGCCGGTAAAGCGGATGTTGTTATTCAGGGTATGGGGCGTGTGGGCAGCGCCTGTGCCAAAAGGCTGAGACAGCTTGGCCACCGCATCGTCGGAATGTCCGATTCAAAAGTTTTTCTTCATAATCCATGCGGACTTGATACAGAACTTATTTATAAAATAAAGAAGTCGGGCAAGATTTTTGAAGGCTGTGATTTTTCTGACGGCACGAAAATTATGCAATCAGTTGAATGGTTGTCGGTACCTTGCGATGTAATAGTGCCGTGCGCACTTGCAGATGCGCTGAATGCCGATAATGCCGAAAACGTAAAGGCGGTGCTTGTAGTCGAGGGTGCCAACATCGCCACTTCGCAGGAAGCAGATGAAATATTTAAGGAAAAAGGCGTATACATGATATGTGACTTTACTGCCAATTTGTCGGAAGCCTGGCTTTACGATGCGGTATTCTTCGGAACGATTGCCGCAGATAAGGATGAAGCACTTAAGGGCGCGTCATTATTGTGTAGGAGAAATGCAGAAAAACAAATGCGGTTGGCACTTTCCGAGGAGCGGTATGCACGTGAAAGCGTACGGGAAATATTTGCTCCTACAGTGCAGGATTATCCGGAAATTTGAAAAGCAGATAAAATGAAATAAACAATAAAGAGATTAAAAGATAAAAGGACCTTTAATTAAACATTTTGATTAAAGGTCCTTTTTATATTGTTTGTATTGTTACAAAAATATCTTTTTTCTCATAACACGTGCAAAAAAAGATATTTCGGCGCATATGGAAGGGGCATGTATGCATATATTGTACGAAGAATTGCATATGAAGGGGGAAACACTATGAGGTATGAGGATGATGGTTTTGATCCGACTCCGTACGATCGTATACTGAGCGGAATACATACGTCGAAGAACTCGGCGACGGCAAACGCAGAAGATATAAACGCATATAAAACAGCACGTCAAAACGGCGAGATGCGGCAAGACAGCTTATCGCAAATAGACGATATAAACGGTGAGGCGGTTGTTCCGTCCGAAGAGAATATTACAGAAGCGTTTTCGGTAGCGGAAGAAATTAATGCAAGCGATGAGACAGAAATGTTAGAGAATATGGAAGAAGAAGCGTATGCTGCAGATGCCGATGCGGAGAGCGGATATGTTGAAATGAATGATAATAGTTTATCGCAAATAGACGATGAAAAGCACGAAACTGTGGAAGAAGCAGATGTAATGTTAAATGAAAATCCAGATATAGCTGATGAGCAGCCGGAGAATACGGAGCTTGAGGCAGGTAATGTGTCGGCACCGGTTTCGGCACCTGCAGCAGCGCCGGAATTTGCACCGCAGAATGAGGAAAAAGAAGTTGCGGCAAAGATCTCTTTGGAAAATCTGCTCATAGCAAACGAACTTAATTTTACAGAAATAAGAGACGGCGAAAGCACACGCGTTTATATAGAAGAGGATATTCTCGTACCGGATATTAAGCCGGATATGGCGAAGATCCTTTCAATGGACGGAAGTGTAAAGTGTGCCGACAAGGAAATAAAAAGCGGCCAGAAAGGCGAGGACAGGATAAAAGTTACAGGGGATATTACTCTGGAAACGATTTATATACCGGAAAAGCCTGCTGCCGAGCCTATTGTGACCATTCAGTCTCGCATACCATTTAGGACTGACTGGGGCATTAATACCGCACCGTTTTCATCAGCCGTAATAAAGCCTGTAATTGAGAGCGTTGATTATATGGTGATAAACGAAAGAAAATTCAGAGCCAAGCTGACGGTTGTTCTGACAATGCGCGAATATGCGGGCAAGTATATCGAGCTGTTTGAAGGAATCCGCGGAGAAGATATAGAGGTCCTTAAGGAAAAAGTAAGCGTAACAGACATTCTGGCAAAGAAAAAAGATGTTCTCGATGTTGAAGAGAATTTGCTGCTTAAAGAGAACAGTCCGATGCCGGGAAGAATTCTCAAATACGGAATAAATGTTGTTGAAAATCATAAGCAGATATCACCGGAAAAAGCGGTAATAAATGGAACGGTATACTGCAATATACTTTATCTTGCCGAATCACAGGAAGACGATATAATTGAAACTTCTATGGAAGCAGAAGATTTTATGGATGAAACTTCGGAAACCGGTAGTATAGCATCTGTATCGGCAGCAATACCGGAGCCCGCATTTTATCAGGGAAAAATTGAATTTACGCAATTTATTCCGCTTGATATAGACGATACGCATTCCGGAAGCCGCATAACTTTTGACGGAAGCGATTTGTCCGTAAGAATAAAGAATTTTAGCGAAGATGATGAAGAAGCAGGCGGCATCGGCTTTGCGGTAGAAGGAAGCATAAATACGAACATTGAAATATATAAAAATGTTGAAGCGGAAATTGTTACCGATGTTTATCACAATGAAAGAGAGCTTGAATATGACAGTGAGCCGTTTACGGCAAAGGCCATAGCGGGCAGTGGTGTTACGGAGCTTTCCGCGCGAGAAATACTGAATATTCCGCCGCAGTACAGCGATATAGAACAGGTAATATATATTTCGGGAAAGGTACAGAATGTTGAATGTACAGCAGAAAACGGAAAAGAAACGGTGAGCGGTACAATTGACGCGGAGCTTCTTGCAATCGCGGCGGACGAAGATAAAACTCCATTTAAGATGCAGCACAGTCTCCCTTTCAGGGGCTCGATGGATATTGCCGGTTCCAAGGCGGGAATGATAGCAGAAAGCGATATTTATGTAAAAGAACTTTGGTTTGATAAGATAAACAATAAGCAGATAGAAGTGAATGCGGGAATTTTGGCACTTGGTACGGTATCTGGACATGAAACGTGCAGCCTTATCAAAAATCCGGTATTTATACAGAATGAGGATGAGGGAAAACGTAAAGCAAGTATGATAATTTACATTTCAAGACCGCAGGATGACTTATGGAAAATAGCAAAGAAATTCAGAACAACAAGAGAAAGAATAAGCCGTATTAACGGACTTGATCCTGATAAGGCTATTTCAGAAGGTACAAAACTTCTCATTATAAAATAGAGAAAATGTATATAAACCCATAGGTTTGGCGAAACTCGTATTAAAGACAATCAAAACGGAGGGTTTTAAATGAGATTTGATAAAAGAAGGAATGCTGTTATCGCGGCTGCGATAGCGCTCATATTCCTTACAAGTATATACGCATACGGAAGTACAAGAGGTGCGGCAAAAACCGTGTTTTCGGGAGGCGTGGATAAAGAATACAGAGGGATAGTCAGGTTTCACGTTATCGCCAACAGCAACAGCGATTATGACCAGGAAATGAAGCTGGCCGTCAGAGACAGAGTGCTGGAAGTTATGAACGAAAAGCTTATAGCTGAGACCGTGAAAAATTATGACGGCAAAGAAGTATCCGATGCGGAAGACGGAATAGAAACAATAAAAAGTACAGTGATGAGAACGGACGAAAAAAATGAAGAAGCAGAATCAGAAGCAGGAATGACAGCAAAACTTGATATTGATGAAGTAAAAGCACTTATAACAGCAAATCTTGATGAAATTGAAGAAATAGCAGAAGAAGTAATAAGAGAGTACGGAAGCGATTATGAAGCCCGTGCGGAACTCGGAGTACGCTTTATACCGAAAAAAACATACGGAGATGTCACCTTCCCGGCAGGAAATTACGAGGCTCTTAATATCACAATCGGTGCAGGTGAGGGAGAAAACTGGTGGTGTGTACTTTTCCCTCCGCTCTGTCTTATAGATCCTACGGGGGAAAGCCTTGAAGGAATAGAAACAGACGGAATAGGCGAAGGGACAAGTGAAATACAGCTCAAATTTAAAACACAGGAGATAATAGAGCAGTGGACTTAGCATAATTTAGAAATTCGAACTGTCTAAAAAATAAAAAGAATTAAAAAAAATAAAAAAATTGGTGCGAAGTTTCCGCACCGGTTTTTTTATTGCATATTTAATATTGAAAACGGTGTTTTAAGTGTACCGTCAATGAAAACTTTTATTTGTTCAAAATCTGTCTGCGCAGATTGTCCATACGCAGATCGAGATCTTCACTCAGCTGCGCGCATCTGTAAAGCTCGTAAGACACATCGTCGGAAAATGCCAAATTCTTCTTGTATCTTAGCTGATGTTCCAGGCTGGCCCAGCAATCCATAGCTATAGTGCGCAGCTGAATTTCGACTTTTACGGGACGTTTTTCGTTTGATAAAAATATCGGCACGGAAACTATAAGGTGCAAGCTGCGGTAACCGTTTTCTTTGGGGTTTGCTATGTAATCTTTTTTTTCAAACAGATCGATATCATCCTGTTTAAGAAGGGCATCCGCAAGCATATAGACGTCATTTTGAAATGAACATACGACTCTGATACCGGCCACATCATATATGTTTTCTTCTATTGATTCTATGGAAATAGGAAGATTTCTGCGTTCAAGCTTTTCTTTTATACTGAGTGGATTTTTGAGTCTTGTTTTTATGCTGTTTATAGGATTTCTGTCAAAACTGAGCGAATATTCAACATTGAGAACATTCAGCTTTGCTTCTATTTCAATCATAGCACATTTATAATATGACATTAGCTTTGCAAATTCTATCGCTTTTGTATGTGCAAGCTCTATGGTCTTGCCGTCGGCAACGGACTGCATCAAATTCATAATTGTCTGTTCCTGTTCTTTAATTATTCCCACAGCTGTGCCTCCTTACCGGATTTACTGTAAATACTACAATTATATTTTAGCACACAAGGTTTAAAAACGATAGTGAATGTTTTGTGATTGCATAGTTCCATGATATAACATATTTTCGACACAGATTCTCCATAAATACGGGGTATAGTAAAAATACGGGAGGCGGTAATATGGATTATGAAAGAAATATAGTAGAATTATATGAAAACGCGTACCAAGAAGGGCAGGAGAATCAAAATAATAGATCTGTGAAGAGAAAAAACGGGAAAAGCAGTAGAGCGGGCAAAGTGTGTGCTTTGACAAACAGGGGTATAGCTTTTCTTGCGGCAGGTGTTATATTGTTTTCGGGACTCTGTGGTTTCGGTGGTGCTGCTCTCGGAAAATATGTGCTGCCGGATAAAACAGTACTTGGAGGCGGTCTGCGCACAGCAAGCAGAGATGGGGGATCGGCCTCAAATATGTCATATGATATAGCAACTGTTACAGGTGAGAAATTGTCAGTGCAGGAAGTTGCGGCAATGAATGCAAACGCTGTAGTTGAGATAAGGACCGAACAAGTTGCTACAGACAGCTGGATGCAGCAGTATGTAACAAAGGGAGCAGGTTCGGGAGTGATAATTTCCGAAAATGGATATATTGTGACAAACAATCATGTAATCTCCGGAGCCAATAAAATAACGGTAAAACTTAAAAGCGGCGACGAATATGAGGCATCACTTATCGGAAAAGATAATGATACCGATGTTGCAGTAATAAAAATTGAAGCAGAAGGACTTACATCGGCAGTATATGGAGACAGCAGTACATTGGTTGTAGGCGATATTGCGGTTGCAATCGGAAATCCGCTCGGTGAACTCGGCGGCACGGCCACATTCGGCAGAATAAGCGCTACGGACAGAAATATAAGTATAGACGGAAAAGCAATGACGCTTATACAGACAGATGCATCGATAAATCCGGGAAATTCAGGAGGCGGTCTCTTTAACGAATACGGAGAACTTATAGGAATAGTGATAGCGAAATCAACCGGTTCCGATGTCGAAGGCCTTGGATTTGCCATTCCTATAGATACTGTAAAAACGGTAGCCCAGCAACTTGTCGATTACGGATATATAAAAGGTAGACCGGCACTCGGAGTTACGCTTCTTGATCTTACATCCGCGCGCAGCGCAATATTTTATGGGGTGAGAAATACAGGGCTGTATATAGAAAGTGTAGAAAGCACACAGGCTCAGAAAGCAGGCCTGCAGAAAGGCGATATGCTTTATTATATAGGAGATATAAGGATTACCGATGCAGATGAGCTTCAGCGGGCAGTGAATTCATATAAAGTAGGAGATAAAGCAAAAGTTACAGTCGTAAGAGGTGATGAAATTGTAGAACTTACTGTAGAGATATCAGAGAAAAAATAGATTTATGAATAAAGGCAACAATTTCCTCAGCAGAGCCGTCATAATAACAGTTATGGCGGTTTTGCTTTTCTATTGCAAAGAAATGTGATAAAATAAATAGTTAAGATAATTGTATGTTAAGGATAATTCATTATGGATATATGGGAAATAAATTTTAGAAGATGGCTCGATGAAGAAGAGCTTGACGCAGATATAAAGAAAGAACTGAAAATGCTCTCGGAAAAGCGGACTGATGCGGCAAGCAGGGAACAGAGCGAGGCTGAAATAAGAGAGCGCTTTGAAAAGGAGCTTAAATTCGGTACAGGAGGATTAAGGGGACTTCTCGGCGCCGGAACGAACAGAATAAATGTATATACGGTAAGGAGAACAACACAGGGACTCTGCGATTATATAACTGAAGATATCGGAGTATTTGACAGAGATAAAAAAAGCACATCCGGCAAATATTGCTGTGAAAAAGGACCCAGTGTTGTTATCGGCTATGATAGTCGCAGAAATTCGCGTACATTTGCGGAAGCGGCGGCCGGAGTGTTTACGGCAAATGGTATAAAAGTGTATATGTTCGGTGATATCTGCCCTGTGCCTGCCGTATCGTTTGCTGTGAGAAAATACGGATGTCTGCTCGGCGTTATGATAACCGCAAGCCATAATCCCGCAGAATATAACGGATATAAGGTATATAATGAGCAAGGAGCACAGATAACGGACTCTCAGGCAAGGCGTATACTTAGAAGAATAAATGATATAGACATATTTGATGATGTGAGTTTTCTTAATTTTGAAAGCGCCCGGAAAACTCCGTATTTTGAGCATACTGGGGATGATCTGACGAATGAATATATAGATGCGGTAATGAAATGTGCAGTGCTCTGGACGGATAATGAAGATGAAGCGAAAACTGCACTCAGGGCGCTTTCCGTTGTGTATTCACCGCTGAACGGCGCCGGCAATAAACCCGTGCGTGAAGTTTTCACGAGACTTGGAGTCGGCAGAGTTGATGTGGTTAAAGTGCAGGAAAATCCGGACGAAAATTTTACAACTTGCCCGTATCCTAATCCGGAAAAAGAGGAGTCTATGCACGAAGCGTTTAAACTCGCGCGTAAAGTAAAACCTGATATTGTGATCGTTACAGATCCCGACTGCGACCGTGTGGGTGTGGCCGTACCACAGAAAGACGGTGAATATAGACGAGTTACAGGAAACGAAATAGGACTGCTTATGTTTCTTTATATTGCAGAATGCAGGCGTATCGGAATGGGCGGCGGTATGCCAAAGCATCCTGCTGTTGCAAGGACGACTGTTACGAGCAGTCTCATAGACAGAATAGCTGAGAAATACGGTATAGAGATAAAGAAGACTCCTACAGGGTTTAAGTATATAGGTGAGTTTATGCATGAGCTTGATAATCAAGGAAGAGGAGAAGATTTTATTTTCGGACTTGAAGAAAGCTGCAGCTATCTTGCCGGAAGTTATGTACGGGATAAAGACGGTGTGTCCGCAGCGGCGCTCATATGTCTTATGACGGCAAAAGCAAAAGTACAGGGATTGACGCTTTTTGAGGCCATAGATAAAATTTATAAGGAATACGGATATACGGTAAGCCGTCTCATAAATTTTAAATTCGATGTACTTTCGGGAATGGAAAAAACGAAAGAAATAACGGAGAGTTTTAGGCGTAAAGAGTGTAATATAGTAGGGGATTTTCCGGATGATATGCACAATGATATTTGCCGAAATTACGGAGGAAGCCGAGTTACAGAAATTAAGGATTATCTGCGCGGTATAGAAAATTTTGCAAAAGCGGATATGATAGAGTACCATCTCGAAAACGGAGCGGAATTTACTGTGCGGCCTTCGGGAACGGAGCCGAAACTGAAAATATATATATCGGCAAGCGGGAAAAGTATGGAAGAGGCAGAAACGCTGTGTATGAAAATAGAGGATGATCTCAAAAACAAGGTTGACTATATAGCGGGAGGTAGTGAATATGAAAAATAATGCGCTTATAGCGATGGATAAAAGCGGCTCTTTCAGAGTTTATCTGGCGGTAACGACAGAAATGGCGGAGGAAGCGAGAAAGATACATGACGCGTCACCTCTCGCAGCCGCGGGTCTTGGAAGAGTGCTGACGGGAGCGGGCCTTATGGGTCTTATGCTCAAAGGAAAGGAAGACAAACTTACAGTACAGTTTAAGGGGGACGGTCCGGCTAAGCAGATACTGGCAACGGCGAAAGCAGACGGACGTGTAAAGGGATATATTGCAAACCCTGATGTAGACCTGCCGCTTACGGAAAACGGCAAGTTGGATGTCGGCGGCTCCCTGGGAATAGGCGAGCTGACGGTTATAAAAGATTTAGGGCTTAAAGAACCTTATGTGAGCAGTATAGCCCTGGTTTCCGGTGAAATAGCGGATGATTTGACGGCTTATTATTACATTTCCGAACAGCAGAATTCGGCATTTGCGCTTGGCGTAAAGATAGATACCGATTATTCTGTGCGCTGTGCGGGAGGTATGGTTGTGCAGATGCTTCCGAATTTTGCAGAAGAAGCGGTTGATGCCCTCGAAGATATGATAGGCACAATGCCGCCGCTTACATCGCTTATAGAAGAAGTAATGAGCCGCTCTGCCGGTGAGACCGTTTCGGAGATGACAGAAGAACTTCTCGGTATCATTTTTAAGGACATGCCTGAAAAATACAAACCTGAAAAACTCGAAGAGAAGGGTATTGCTTGGGAATGTGACTGCAGTCGTGACAGGATGAAAAAAGCTCTTATAACGATAGGCAAAAAAGATCTTGCCGAAATAGCGGAAGAGGACGGACAGGCGGAACTTACTTGCCAGTTTTGTACTAAAAAGTATTTTTTTACAAAGCAAGAACTTGAAAAACTGCTGACGCAAATGGCATAAACCGAATAGTGCGGGAAGAATAACGGATACGGTAAGAGATAGAAAAGAAATGAAAAGAAATTTTTGATTGAAAGGAGAAATGCATATGTGGAAAGAATTTAAAGAATTTGCGTTTAAGGGTAATGTAGTTGATATGGCTATCGGTGTAATTATAGGTGGAGCGTTCGGCAAGATTGTAACATCGATAGTCAATGACCTTGTGATGCCGGCAATTGGATATTTGCTTGCGGGTATAAATTTCAGCGATCTTAAAATAGTGCTTTCACCTGCTGTTTACGATGCGGCGGGGGTTGTTACATCACCGGAATCAGCCATTATGTACGGTAATTTTGTACAGCAGTGCGTGGATTTTCTAATAATTGCCGTATGTGTGTTTGCAGCGGTAAAATTTATCAATAAAGCCTCTGTACTTGGTAAAAAGAAGGAGGCGGAGGAGACTGGAGAAACACCTGAAACGCCTGCAATGAGTGCGGAGGCAGAGCTTCTTACGGAGATCCGTGATCTTCTCGCAGATAAGCAAGCATAACTGTTACCAGAATAAAACAAGCACAAATACGCATAGAATATGATATACTATGAAAACCGGGAGGTATAAATATGATCAGACTGGGAATACTCTTTGGCGGCAAGTCGGGGGAACATGAAGTTTCGCTGATGTCCGCATCTTCTATTCTGAGAGCGGTCGACAGGACCAAATATACACCTGTGATGATCGGTATCACAAGAGACGGCGAGTGGATGCTGTATGAAGGCGATATCGACGATATAGAAAACGATAAGTGGGAAGAAAGCGCGGTGCCTTTTAAAGTTGATGATCTTAAAAGTACTATCGATTTTGCGCTGCCGATTTTGCACGGTACGTACGGAGAGGACGGTACGGTGCAAGGGCTCTTTGAAATGATTGATATACCTTATGCAGGCTGCGGGGTGTTGGCATCATCTGCGGCTATGGATAAACTCGTGTCAAAAAGCCTTTTCATAAATGAGGGACTTCCGAGCTGCAAATATGAAGGCATTATAATGTCACAGTTTGATGAAAGTCAGGCGGCAGGAATCGCCGAAAGACTCGGCGGTTATCCTTGTTTTGTAAAGCCTGCTAATATGGGTTCAAGCGTAGGCGTAAGCAAGGTAACAAATGAGAAAGAGCTTATTGACGGCATATATGAGGCAGGTAAATTTGACAGACGGCTTATCGTTGAAGAGGGTATGGATATCCGTGAAGTAGAGACGGCTGTTATCGGAAATGATGAACCGATTGCAGCTGTAGTCGGAGAAATTATACCTTCTGCCGAATTTTATGATTACACGGCAAAATATTTTGACGGCGGGCAAAGCAAGTTAATAATACCTGCGGATTTACCGGAAGAAACGAGCGAAAAGATCAGAGAATATGCGGTGCGTGCGTATAAAGCACTCGACTGTGCGGGATTTGCCCGTATAGATTTTTTTGTTAAAAAGGGTACAGGAGAAATCTACATAAATGAGATCAATACAATACCGGGATTTACGAAGTTCAGTATGTTTTCGGCGCTGTTCGGAAAAGCAGGTATCGACTATCCGCACTTAATTGAAAGGATTGTGGACTACGGATATGAAAGATATAACATTAAAAATAGTAGGAAAACAAATATATAGGGATATCGAAGAAGAACAAATAGAATTTGTGACGGAAGGTAAGCTTTACGAGAAGGGGGATTCGCTTTACTTAATATACGAGGAAAGCGAATTTTCCGGTATGCCGGGCTGCAAGACAAGCCTCAAAGTTACAGGCAATAGTCTCAGGATGAAAAGGCTCGGTACATATGACGCAAGCGGTAATACCGCCATACAATTTGAAAAAGGCAAGAGATACAGAGGTCTTTATGATACGCCTTACGGTGCTATTGAGATGGAAGTGCTTACAAATTATTTTAAAAAAGATCTCGACAGCGAGGGCAGGGGTACGATAGATATTGATTACAATATAAGCCTCAAAGGGCTTTCTGAGAGCAGAAGCACACTTAATATAGAGGTAATGTAAAAAGAGGGGTACGATTATGAGGAAAAAGTATGTAAAAATTGCTGTATATGCAGCTGCGGCATTGATGCTGGTTTCATCGTTTTCTTTGGCGGCGTTTCTGCCAGCGAACCTGGGGAATTCGCAGCTGACGGCTTACGGCGCGAGAGCAGATCTCGGCGATGCGGAAATTGACGGCGAACTTGATCTTCTCAGGCAGTATATAGAGTACATACACAAGAATTACAAAGATGAAGTTGAATACAGCACATTGCTTGACGGTGCGTTTAAAGGCGTAACTGATTCGCTGGACGACAGGTTCAGTGAATATTATAAGAACACAGAAGAAAGTTCACAGTTCAGACAGTCTGTGGAAGGCGAATTTGAAGGAGTCGGGATTAATCTTCATATGGAAAACGGCGAATGTGTTGTAATATCGCCGATTGCGGGCAGCCCGGCGTATAAAGCGGGGGTAAAAGCAGATGATGTAATAACTGCGGTAGACGGTAAAAAAACCACCGGACTTGTGCTTACCGAGATAACAAATCTGCTTCGCGGACCTAAGGGTACAGAAGTAAAAATAACGGTACGTCGCGGCGGAAGCGAGCAGACTTTTTCTATGAAGCGCGATACAGTGAACAGTCCGAGCGTTTCATATGAGATGATTGAAAGCGATATAGGCTATATTGCTATAAGCGGATTTGACAGCGATACCGAAGTCGAATTTAAGATGGCGAAAATAGCGCTTACAAACAGCGGAGCGGAAAAAATAATTATAGACCTTAGAAATAATCCCGGCGGTATTGTGGACAAGGCTGTTAATATAGCTGATCAGATACTTGATTCAGGATATATTTCTCACTTTGAAAGCAGAGGCAAACTGATAGAATCCATTTCGGCAACGAAAACGGAATCTATGCTGCAGCCGATAGTGCTGCTTGTAAACGGCAATACTGCAAGTGCATCGGAAATACTTGCGGCGGCGCTGCACGATAACGGAAAAGCGCAGGTTGTCGGTACCACGACATACGGCAAAGGCATAGCACAGAAGATGGCGTATATCGGTGATGAAAAAGCGGCAAAACTGTCAGCATATTATTTTGTAACACCAAAGAGAAATGCGATACATGAAGTGGGTATTACGCCTGACTATATTGTGCCGAACCAAATCGTGACAAATACGGAGACAAGCAAGGCAATTTATGATGGATTTGCACCTATGCCGGAGAATGTAAAGCCGACTGTCGGAGATACAGGACTTAATGTGTACGGTACGCAGCAAAGACTTGCGTTTCTTGGCTATGATGTGAAAACTACGGGAGT
>JAAWDW010000032.1 GCA_022793975.1 Bacillota bacterium | reverse complement strand
GTTTGAAGCACTTTATACAGGAGAACTTACGGCTGAGACACTTGCAGGCAGAGTAAAGGACAGAGATGAGGAAATAAAGAAAGCAAACGCCGCAGAAGCTGCGGAAAGAAAGCGACTTATAGCGGAGGAAGAAGCGCGCGAAGCGGCCGAAAAAGCGAAGGCAAACGTTCAAGTAGTACAGATGCCGGGCGATAAATCGGACGCAGCGATAAGAGCTCTTCTTGCGGATATAAAAAATGCTCCGGATATCAAGGCACCGGGCGTTGAAGATGAAGAAAATGAGAATGCCGTTAAAAACGAAAGCGACAAAGCGGACGGCGAAGATAGAAACGAATAATAACAGTAAAATATTAATTGTAAGCTGATTAAGAATGGAGAAAAATCCCGAATGAAAGTTACGGTAAGAGAAGTTCTGCAAATGGATATATTGAAAGATGCCAAAGTGCTGGCAGGGGCAAAAGGTCTTGATGTAAGAATCAGGAATGCGTCGGTGCTGGAAGGTCTTCGGAGTGATGAAATAGCTTCATTTGCGGGCAGGACAGGCGAACTTGTAATTTCGGGCTTTTTCCATGTTAAAGATAATATAGAAGAGCAGCGCAGTATAGTGAAAGCGCTTGCAAAGAAAGGCTGTGCGGCTCTGGTGCTTATGTATGTAGGGGATGTTCTTAAAGAAGTTTCGGACGATCTGATAGATGCAGCCGAAAAAGCGGGGTTGCCGCTTCTTTCTCTTGAAAAAGAAGGCGTGAGCTGTTCGGATGTCGCGAGAGATGTTTCGGCGGAACTGGTTTACGGTGATAATTTCGGTAATCGTCTTATAAGCAATACCGTTTTCCATCTGCTCAATTTTGAAAAGCATCCTAATTTTCAGGAAGCATTAAAAGAGGCGGCAATAAATAATGATTTTCAGATAATAATACTATCCGAAGACTTCAATCCTATATTATCGGTTGAAACAAGGCATAGAGTCAGTATAGACGAGGCCATAAGAATAGGAAGAAGCCGTGAGATAAATGATTCATCGGTATATACACTTGTTGAAGTGGACGGAGTACTCACATATTGGGGCTCTGTGTTGATAAACGATGAAAAGCATTATATGTTTATAGTGGATAATGAGGATTGCTATTCTGCAAATGAGATAACAAAGCTTGCGGAGATTATAGAGCTTGCTATGGGTATGTGGAAATATACACCGGAGAGAGACGCGAGAGCAGAACTCATAAAGGCACTTAAGCGTGGAAGCAAGAGCTTGGCATACAGTCTGAGAGAAGAAGCGGGAATAAATGATGAAAATATTTTGTGCGTATTTTATGCGCACGGAATTGAAACGCCGGAGGCCAGAAAGATCATAGATGAATTTGAGCAGAATGAAAAGCTGCGCATAATGAAGGTGGCCGAAGGAGATGACACATACGGTATTATACTTACACAGCTTGTGGAAAACGATGAGGATGCCGCTGGTAAAAGAAATAAATGCAATGACTTGTTTAATGAACTTAAGGCAGAAAATGCGGTGCGTATTTTCAATGTAATAGGTATAGAAGGTATAGAAGGAGCGGCAGATGCTTACAGGCTTATAGGAGAGACGTGGTCGTTTGTCCAGAGTGTTTTTCCGTATAAAAGAGTGTTTACAAAATACGAAATGGTGCTTGTCAGCAACTGCATTAACATACAGCTTCAGGGAGGATATGTTAAGAAAAATCATATGGATTTGCTCGAATCTTTTAAAGAAGTCGGTGAACATAAGGGCCGACAGCTTCTGGAAACACTGGAAACATTCGTCCTTGATGCAGGTATGAACAGTGCGAAGACGAGTGAGTTTATGGGTATACACACGAATACAGTACAGTACAGACTGAAAAAGATAAATGATGTGTTAAGCGCGGAAATAACGGGCAACAGAGTTATTCCGGGGTTGACTATAGCGCTTGCACTGAAACGCCTTGACAGAGTTGTGAAATAGTTTACGGGGCAGGCAGAATTTATACGGCAATGGAAAAGAGTAAAAAAAAACGAAGAAAAATAAAAATCCATAGATTATCGGCAGTGACAGCGCTTATCATCGTGTGTGTCACTGCTTTTTGTTCGCATATATACGCAGCAGAAGCAGCAAAGACTGAGAATTTGCCGCCGCGTGTAATTGCACATGCGGGAGGTACGGCGCGCGGATATAATACTACAAATTCACTGGAAGCAGTGCTACAGTCGATAGAGGCGGGGCATACACTTATTGAGCTTGATATGCTTATCACATCAGATGAAAAAATTGTGATGGTGCACGATTTTGGTTCATCGTGGACAAAACAGTATTTGGGAGTAGAGTTTGACAAGAGACCGACGGCTGAAGAATATTTGTCAAATAAGATACATGGAATGTTTACACCGATGTCGTTTGACATGTTGACGCCGATACTTGACGAGCATCCTGATGTGAGAATAGTGACCGACTGCAAAGAAAATTCGCTGGAACTGCTTTCACTGATAGCACGTAAATATCCGGATTATATAGATAATATAGTTCCACAGATATATGACTATTATCAGTACGAGCAGGTAAAAAGGCTGGGCTATAAAGATATGATATTCACGCTCTACACGATGAATTATATGGACTATGGCAGATTGCTTGCATTTGTAGCGGATAAAGAAATTTTTGCTGTTACGGTAGGGATAGGATACGCCTACGAAGAGGTTGCATACAGGCTTGCGGCAGACGGAGTGCGTGTGTATATGCATCCGCTGAATAATTTCAGCGATGCGAATGCGCTCATTGAGAAAGGGATATACGGAGTTTATTCCAGCACTCTTGCTCCGGATGAGTTTGAAGGCGATGAGAGATCCTTTTATCTTACGGATCCGCTGTCCGGAGAGAAGCTGTCTGATGTAACACTTGCAAATGTGTCTTTGACAGAAATTCTGTCACTGCCTGTGTATGGTGCGGGAAGCTTCGGTATTTGGTACTATATGGACGGATATGCACTTTCGCAGGCGTTGCTTGATAATATGGCAGACGGAATGCATACACTTACGATAAAAAATCTTCGGTATTCTGAAGGTACGGATTATGTTATATATAAAGGTACGAAAGCAGGCAGGAAATATCTGCGTATTGTTGAACAGAAAAATGCATACCGCCTAAAAAATATAAGAGAATATCCCGATATGGCGGAAAAACTTTCATTATATGCAGGACTCGGCAGTAAAGAAAAAAATATGCTTATGCATTCCGTCGTAATGGCCGCAGGCGAATGCGGATATTATGATGCAGGCGTGCTTAAAGAATTCAGGATCTCAGAGTATGATACGGCAGTACCTGTATATGTTTATGAAGACAGCTCCGGCAGAAATTCGGCAGGAATGGTAACATCACCTGTAAATACCTGGGACGGAAGACCGCATATAAATTATGAAAATATCCTCATCTATCTACCGGAGGGGATTGTTCTCACGGAAAAGGAGAAGGAAGTTCTTGGAAAAGCGGCAAAATATATATTTAATGATTGGAACAGAGCAAAGGAGGAAATCTATGCTACTTGCATTTGACGTCGGAAATACCAACATAGTTCTCGGTGTTTTTAGGGGCGGAAAACTTATTCAGAACTGGAGAATGGAAACGGATAATAAGAAGAGTGCTGATGAATACGGTATGATTGTAAATCAACTTTTTACGTATGTGGGACTTGATTCAAAAGAAGTGAAAGATGTTATTATTTCAACGGTAGTACCGTCCGTACTCTATACGCTTCAGCATATGTCCAGAAAGTATTTCGGCTGCAAGCCGATAGTCATAGAACCGGGAGTAAAGACGGGGCTTCTCATAAAATATGACAATCCTAAGCAGGTGGGTGCCGACAGAATAGTAAATGCCGTGGGCGCTTATGCTAAGTATGGTGGACCGCTTATCATAATAGATATGGGAACGGCGACTACTTTCTGTGCTGTGACGGATAAGGCTGAATATCTTGGTGGTACGATAGCACCGGGACTTAAAATAACTTCGGAAGCACTTGTAGAAAAGACGGCGAAACTGCCGAAAGTAGAGCTTGAAGAGCCGGGACACGTGATTTGCAAAAACACAATACAGTCTATGCAGTCTGGACTTGTATACGGACATATGGGAATGGTGGATTATATTGTCAGAAAGATGAAAGAAGAGCTAAGTGAAATCTGCGGTGCCGATAAACCTATAAAAGTAATTGCAACCGGAGGTATGGCAAGTATGATTAAAGGCGGAGTTGACTGCATTGATAAAGTAGACGGCATGCTGACTTTAGAGGGTTTGCAGATTATATATGAAAAAAACCGCAGGGAACGCGAAAAAAGGAAGATTGCCGATGGAGAAGATTTAACATATGAAAACAATGCGGACTAAGCAGTCAATATTGTTTGTACAATATTATCACAGTTTAGTTTCGTACAGAAAGGCAGTGTACGGCAATGCGTGTGGAACACGATTTTAAACCTGTATATGATGAGAACTCAAGGGTGCTTGTGCTGGGAACTATGCCTTCCGTAAAATCACGGGAGCAGGGTTTCTATTACGGGCACCCTCAAAACCGTTTTTGGAAGGTATTGGCAGCGGTGCTTGGTACGGAGATACCGTACAGTATCGAAGAAAAGAAAGCAATGCTGATTTGCGGGCGCATTGCTGTGTGGGATGTACTTGCGGCGTGTGAAATTGAAGGCTCGGAGGACAGCAGTATAAGGGACCCCGAACCTGCGGATATAGGTATGGTACTGCGCGCCGCCCCTAAGATAGAGAAGATAATCTGCAACGGTGATAAAGCATATAAGCTGTACATAAAATTTTTTGCGGAAGCGGCGGTGCGCGGCGGATGGCCCAAAGCGGTTAAACTGCCGTCTACAAGCCCCGCCAACGCAGCGTGGAGTCTTACGCGACTTACAGAAGCGTGGGGTGAGGAATTGGGACAGAATTGACAGTGATACTGATTTCAGCATCTGTGCGATGCACCGCATCATTAGACTTTTTGGCAGTGAGGACAGTATACGCTGCTCCTGCCTCCGATGACAGTGCGGACAAGAGTGCTTCCGCAGACAGGGCAAGGCTCACCTGAGTGTCCGTAGACTTGCAGAAACGGAGTGTTACGGTATTCCTGCCCTTTCGTTTTTAGATATTCTTCGGATGTAATTTTATTTTTTTCAATAAAGTATGTAAGCCGCTCCGGAATAACTGCGGCAAGGCGTTCAAAGTCATTTTCGTTTAAACTGTTTGCGCGACGGGAAGGCAAAATTCCCGAAGTGAATAAAATCTCATCGGAATAGATGTTGCCGATACCGGCGATGATGCTCTGATCAAGCAGACATGCTTTAACAGCTTTTTTGCGTTTTTTAAGATATTTTTTTAAATACTCGGCGGTAAGCCTTTTGTCAAACGGCTCAATTCCGAGTTTTTCTATACCTGTATATGTATCCTGTTCATCTTTTTCTAGTGCCCAGAAGCGGCCGAAGCGGCGCGCGTCGGAAAAGCGCAGTTCACTGCCGTTTTCAAAGCGTAATATTATATGTGTATGTTTCTCTTCGGGAAAGTCTGAAGGAGTAAGCAGCAAACAGCCTGTCATACGCAGGTGCAGTATGATGCGGCTGTCGTTTTCGAGGGAGATAATTAAGAACTTCCCGCGGCGCGAAACAGCCGTTACTGTACGGTTTGACGCAATTTCACAGAACTTTTCTGCTGCCGGATATGCGATAATATCAGGACGTTTTAAAATTATTTCCGAGATTTTAAGACCTTGTATTTGCGGTGCGATGACTGTTTTTATTGTTTCGACTTCCGGTAATTCGGGCATTTTTTTCACATTCCTTTCATAAGGATTTTTTGATTTTTCATGATAAAACAGACTGATAATTGCTGTATTTATTATATTATGCTCAGGCGTATTTAGCAATACGAGGACATTTTTTTATAGGATTTGACAGTATCTGTGTTATAATGGGATGAGAAAAATGTATTTCATATGAGCTGCATATTGCAGACTGTATTCATTACGGACCGTGTTTTTGGCAGTATACGGTGAATAAATGACGTTTGAAAGGAAAACTTACATTATGAAGAAATTTAGGTTATTGGCGGTAGTTTTATGTTTCGCGTTTATTTGCGGAACATTTATCGGTTGTGGAAATAAAGACGACAGAAATGATGATGAAGTTGGCGACGTTTCCGGCCAAAAGCAGGATGACATCGGAATGTATTCTGTAAAAATAGATAACAAGGTATACAGCGTGGATGAAGATATTGATGCGGATACAATAGCATACCTTGCAGCGATATGCGAAGAAGAGTTTACCGAAGAAGACGAACTGTTTCCTGCCGCACATTATTATATAAATAAAGATTTTGAAATAAGAACATGGATGAATGAAAAAGGCAGCGGTGAGAACTCCGAAACTATATGGTTTATAAGCACAGGCACAGGTGAGACAGAACGCGGAATTGCCGTTGGTGCGTTTCTTAAAGATGTACGTGAAGCGTATCCGGAGCTTGCGTTTATATCAGGCAGCTTAGTTGACGATAACGGCGAATTTATGAACAGCACGCGGAAATATAGATTTTATGATGAAAATGACGGCACAAACAATTACCTGGATTTTTGGTTTGCCAGAATTGAGAACGAAACCAGCACGGATGGCAGCGAGTGGGCCGTAACGGGAATTGAAGCGGCGGATGCACTTGATATGAGCCGTGAATGGGATAAAGAAAACAGCGGTGTACTCGGTGAAGAGAATATTCATATAGAGATGCCGGATGGTTTTACAACGAGAATTTTCCGTGAAAATAATGACGGAAGCGAAGAGGAGATAAAGTATTTTAAAGGTGCGGCGGAAAGCGTCGATCTTGACAATGACGGGATTTCAGAGCTTATTTGCTATGGTAGTGCAAGTGGTTACAGGAATATTGTGATACTCGATATTATGGGAGGAGAAATTACGGAGACTGATGTAAACAGTAAGCTCGGATGCAGATCATCGGATTATGCCGGTCTTATCGGCAATATAAATTCGGAGTACAGAAACTGCATTGCGGCAACGGCGGACGCAGACGGTATACAAACACAAACAGTGCTTTACGATTATAAGGATGGTGAACTTGTACAAAGATGTGATCTTGAAGAGGCACTGCGCTAAATTCGGTAAATTCTCTTTTTTATCAAAGAAAAGGAAAAGGTATGACAGCAGAAGAAAAAAGGAATACAGCTTTAAAGATAGGAAGTGTAGAACTCGAAAGTCCGTTTCTGCTGGCTCCGCTGGCGGGTATTACGGACGCACCGATGCGCAGGATAGCAAGACAAATGGGAGCGGCGCTGACATATTCGGAGATGGTGTCGGGAAAAGGACTGATGTATGGCGATAAGAACACAGAACGGCTGCTTGCGATATATGATGATGAAAAACCTGTTGCTTATCAGATATTCGGCTGTGAGCCCAAGGTTATGGAATATACCGCACGCACGCTTGCGGCGCGCGAAAATGCGCTGCTCGATATCAATATGGGATGTCCTGTGCCGAAAATTGTAAAGAACGGAGAGGGCTCTGCTCTTATGAAAAATCCGGATCTCGTTTACGATGTTGTATGCGCGGCGGTACGTGGTGCAGAGCGCGGGGCGCGGGAGATTGGCGCCGCGCCGAAACCGGTGACGATAAAAACTCGCATAGGTTTTACAGCTGATACCTTAAATGCCGTTGAGATTGCAAAGGCAGCTGAAGCGGCAGGCGCCGCGGCCGTTGCCGTTCACGGGCGCACGCGTGAGCAGTATTACAGCGGTAAAGCTGACTGGCAGGAAATAGCAAAGGTTAAAAGTGCGCTGAGAGTGCCTGTTATCGGCAACGGTGATGTCTTCACGGGTGAAGACGCTATGGCAATCATAAACGAAACCGGGTGCGATTTCGTGATGATTGCCCGCGGCGCCCTCGGAAACCCTTGGATTTTCAGAGACGCGCTTGCCCTTTACAGAGGCGAAGAAAAACCTTCGGCTCCGTCCGCCAATGAACGCATAAAAATGCTTATGCATCACTTCGATGATTTACAGGCCTTTAAGGGGGAGTATGCAGCTGTACGTGAAATGCGCAAGCAAGTCGGCTGGTATTTAAAAGGTATCCGCGGTTCGGCAGATGTTCGCCGACGCGTAAACAGTATTACCGATGCTTCTGCAATGCAGATAGCATTTGCGGAACTTCTTGGTAGAGTATAGACTATTACTATTGGGACTTATAAAACATAAAAAACAACCCAAGCAGATTAAAATCATCATAAATCGGCTTGGGTATATATTTTTAATTTACGAAATTTTATATATCGGAATTCATTATAATGCTTCTATTGTTTCGATTGGCAAACCTGTTATTTCTGAAGTAAAAACATTTTCACAACCCGAAGCTTTCAATTTGGCTGCGGTCTTAAGATTTGTTTTTTCAATTCCTTCTTTACGACCTTTGTTAAGTCCTTTAGCAAATGCTTCTTTCTTTGCTTCATAATTTTCCAT
Source organism: Bacillota bacterium (assembly GCA_022793975.1). GTDB lineage: Bacteria > Bacillota > Clostridia > Peptostreptococcales > Anaerovoracaceae > QAKD01. Next base: position 7,279 of record JAAWDW010000032.1, on the reverse strand, counting down.
ATCCATAAGTTCCTGAAGTGTCATATACTCATCCCTCTTTTCTTTTTTGACAAGTTCAAAGCGCTTATGTACACGCTTGACAAATTTGCTTCTGCTCGCTTCCGCATTCCTTGTGTCTGAGTTTTCCACATATCTGAGAAATGCAGCTATATCTTCGTCAAGATTATCTGCCGCATCAGTGTTATTTGTATTCAGTATAACTACTTTCGCCTCATTTTGCAATACTAATTCCGGCACCTCATCACATTTATATCTGAATACATATTTATTTTTACCGAGCTTAAATTCATCAAAAGTACAGATAAATATTATACAGCTTTCCGGAAGTTCACTGTAGTGCATACCGCTTTTCAGTTCTTCTGTGTCAATCACACTTTGATAGTACCTTGTTCTTTTGGCAAGATTGTATCTTTTATCCCTGTAGATATTCTGCATTTCTATGTCGTAGACTTTTCCGCTGCTGTCTTTGACGTACACATCAATTCGGATGTTCTTACTTATTATGCCGGTCATTATTGTTTTTTCGTATTCGGCTATTTTAATTTCTTTGATTTTTATACCTAACAGTTTTTCCAGGAATATTTTGCATATAATTTTATCTGACATTACATTTGCAAACATAAAATTATCACTTAAATTTAGTTCTTCAATATTTTTTCTCTTATTTACCATGCCTTGTTTTTTAATTCCTCTTTTAATTTAGAATTTTATTTTAATCTTTATGAAATGTAATATTTTTACATACAGTTAACGCTATTATATATTACATAAATTTCCTTGTCAAGAATTTAAATACAGCAAATGCATATTGCTTGCATAATGGGTTTTTAAGGGTATTACTAATTAATTATTGTTGTTATTTAGTGCCTATGATAAAATAAAGACGGTAAAACTGTCATTATAAAGCAGACGAATTTTACTGCAATTAAAGTATAAAAAGGGGCAGTAGTATGATAAGACAGATAATAAGCATAGACGAAAGCAAATGTAACGGTTGCGGTATATGTGCGGACGCATGTCATGAGGGGGCGATAGTTATAGAAAACGGCAAAGCGAAGCTCCTGCGTGACGATTACTGTGACGGTCTCGGAGATTGCTTGCCGGCGTGCCCTAAAGGCGCAATTACTTTTGTGCAGCGTGAAGCTGCCGAATATGATGAAGATGCGGTGGCAGTACATATGGCAAAGCAGGCAAATGGTGAAAAACGAATTGAAAATTGCATATCGGATGTAAAAGGAAACCAAAAGGAAAGTAAGAATTGGCCCGTTCAGATAAAGCTTGCACCTGCAGAAGCGTCGTATTTTGCGGGTGCGGATCTGCTGATTGCTGCTGACTGCACGGCATATGCATACGAAAATTTTCATAGCGATTTTATTAAAGAAAGAATAACACTGATAGGATGTCCGAAGCTCGACAGCATAGATTACAGCGAAAAACTCACGGAAATACTGCGCAAAAATGACATTAACAGCATAACTCTTACGCGTATGACAGTACCTTGCTGCAGAGGACTTGAGAATGCAGTAAAAGCTGCTGCAGCAAGATCAGGGAAGAATATTCCGCTTAAAGTTGTTATGATTTCAACGGAAGGCCAAATTATATTATAGGATAAAGTACTGAAATAAAAAAGCAGTCAAGGCCGGTGTAAAATCCAATAAAGCCACCGGCTTTATTATTTTCGGAAGCAAGTTGTTTATAAAACCGAAGTAGCACTTGCAATTTTCAAAACAGCCGATTATAATATAACAAAAAGCATTATATATACTGCCACCGGGTAGCAAGCTGTGTAAGCATTCGGCGTACATCGTTAGGTCTTTGAAGATGTATGCGCGGGTGCTTGTTTTTTAGCAATCTTTAAAGCGGAGGTATTTATGCTGATAAAAAATTCGGAAAAATTAAAAAGGGCCGTGAATTATTTTTCAAAAGGTGAGATTATTTTATGGAGCGTGTCCGTGATTTTTATTGCTGTATCTTTTGCTATATTTGACAGAACAAATTATATGACACTTACAGCGTCTGTTATCGGAACGACATCGCTCATTTTTGATGCCAAGGGGCATCCTTTCGGACAATTTCTGATGATTATCTTCAGTGTGATTTATGCCTTGATATCACTGTCGTTTTCTTATTACGGTGAGATGATAACCTATCTGGGAATGACTGCTCCGATGGCAGTATTTGCGCTTGTTTCATGGCTCAGAAATCCGTACAGCGAAGGTAAAGTGGAAGTAAAAGTGAATAAAATAAGCAAAAAAGAAACAACCCTAATGCTTGTTCTGACGGCGGCAGTAACGGCAGCATTTTACTTCATTCTCGGTGTGTTCGGTACTGCATATCTGCTGCCGAGTACACTTTCGGTATCGACAAGCTTTATGGCTGCATATCTGACAGCACGGCGGAGTGCGTATTTTGCACTGGCGTACGCGTCAAACGATATTATTCTCATTGTGCTTTGGACACTGGCGTCATTGGAGGACCTTTCATATTTATCGGTACTTGTATGCTTTGTCGTATTTTTTGTGAACGATATGTACAGTTTTATAAGCTGGCTCAGAATGGGCAGAAGACAAAGCACGGGATAAATCAGCACAGGACAGAATACTCAAGAACTAAAAATATACCATTATATAAAATGTAAAATTTCTGAGATACAGGAGGTAAAATTATGAATTTCAGAGAAATGAGAAGAAAAAATCAATTGCTTACAGAAACTGAATGCGCGGAAATACTCATTCGCAGTACATCGGGTACGCTGGCTGTACTTGGTGATAACGGCTATCCTTATGCGGTGCCTTTAAGCTATGTATACGCGGACGGTAAACTGTATTTTCATTGCGCGAGAAGCGGTCATAAACTCGATGCTATAAAAAATTGCGAGAAAGTGTCGTTCTGTGTAATTGACGAAGATCGGGTGGTACCGCAGGAATATACAACGTATTTCAGAAGCGTAATTGTTTTCGGCCGTGCGCGTATAGAAGATGATGAGACTAAAATAAGAAGCGCTATGGAAGAACTTGCGCTTAAATATTCGCCGCATGAGACAAAGGAAAGCCGTGATAATGAAATAAACAATGAATTACCGGCACTCTGTCTGGTGAGCATTGAAATAGACCATATGACAGGCAAGGAAGCAATCGAATTCGTCAAAGCTAAAAAAGCGTAAAACGCAGCTGTGCCAAAAACATCAATGTTTTAAAGCAATTTTCCCTTGCGGAGCCGCTCTGCGAGTGTTATATTATATACATATAATTTCTTTTAAGGAGACACAAAATGATCAAATACAAAAGCACAAGAGGAAGCGAAAAAAGACTCAGCGCAGCAAGTGCGATTATTGCGGGCATAGCAGAGGATAAGGGGCTTTATGTACCGGAAACAGTGCCGGCGCTTCCTATGAGTATAGATAATATGAAAGGTATGACTTACAAGGAAACGGCGTACAGCATTATCAAATCTTTCTTCGATGATTATACGGACGAGGAAATGAAAGCCTGCGTTGACGGTGCATACGATAGCAAGTTTGAGGCGGAAGATGTAGTGCCTATTGTAAAAGCAGGAGATGCGTATTTTCTCGAACTTTATCACGGAAGAACAGCAGCATTCAAAGATATGGCACTTTCGATACTGCCTTATCTCCTCACAACGGCTGTAAAAAAGGAGAATGAAGAATCAAAGATCTGTATTCTTACAGCGACATCGGGCGATACGGGAAAAGCGGCCCTTGAGGGATTCGCCGATGTTCCGGGCACGGAAATCATCGTTTTCTTCCCTGACAAAGGCGTAAGCGAAGTGCAGAAGCGTCAGATGGTGAGTCAGGAAGGGACAAATACACACGTATTTGCCATAAAAGGCAATTTTGACGATGCACAGACAGGTGTGAAGAAGATTTTTAACGATGACAGGTTTGCGGACAAACTTGCCGAAGTGGGCTGCAGACTTTCCTCGGCAAATTCCATAAATATCGGCAGATTGATTCCGCAGGTTGCATATTACGTATATGGTTATGCAAAGCTTCTTGAACGCGGAGAAATAAAAAGCGGTGATTTGATAAATGTTGTGGTTCCTACAGGAAATTTCGGAAATATTCTTGCAGCATATTATGCAAAGCAGATGGGAGTGCCTATCGACAAGCTGATATGTGCTTCAAATAAAAATAAAGTGCTGACAGATTTTATAAACACGGGAGTCTATAACATTGACAGAGAGTTTTACCTCACCAATTCACCTTCGATGGATATTCTTATTTCAAGCAATCTGGAAAGACTGCTCTATCATCTTGCGGGCAGTGACGGTGATAAAGTAAAAGAACTGATGAACGCACTCGACAGCAGAAAATCGTATGAGATTGATGATAAGATAAAGGCGGGAATGAAAGATTTTTACGGCGGATTCTGCGATGTTGAAGATACAAATGCAGCTATCGGCAGGATGTTCGATGAGAACGGTTATCTTATGGATACGCACACAGCAGTTGCATATAAAGTATATGAGGACTATAAAAAAGAAACGGGAGATACAAAACCGACGCTCATTGCCTCCACAGCGAGCGCATATAAGTTTGCCGAGAGCGTTTGTCAGGCAATCGGGCTTCCGGAGCAGGAAAACGGATTTGCCGCAGTAAGTGCGCTTGAGAAAAAGACAGGAGTATTTGTGCCGTCAGGACTTAAAGATCTTGATAAAAAGGAAATCCGCCATAAGAGTGTTATTGATGTAGCTGATATGCCGCAGGCAGTATATGATTCAGTAAAATAATAAATTATAAATATATTTTCATTAAGAATTAACGGCGCAGCAAGCGGCTTTATAAGCCTATAGCTGCGTCTTTTATTTTGTATATAATTATTACGAAAAACACACATTTGCTGTTTCGGGTCTGCTGAGCCAAAACTCTGTAATTTTATACTGTGATTTTGTCATATAATATGGTAAAATTGTAGAGAAAAAGCGTGAAAAGGGAATAATACATAATGGGGACACTTGAAACTTTTTTAATCGGAGCCGGACTTGCAATGGACGCGGTAGCTGTTTCGATGACAAACGGAATGGTATATAAAGATCTGCGAGCTGGTCATTACATTGCAATGCCGCTTTTGTTCGGAATATTCCAGGGAGCGATGCCGCTTCTCGGATTTTTTACCGGCAATTTGTTTGCTGAAATTTTGGACAAATATTCGGGAATAGTTATACTTATAATACTTGGATTTATAGGCGGCAAAATGGTGTACGAGGGTATTTCGCACAAAGATGACGAAAACTTGAAACCGCAGCTTACGTTTACGGTACTTCTTTTTCAGTCGGTAGCGACAAGCATAGATGCTTTTGCTGTGGGAGTTGCTTTTACGGCGATGAGGGTCAATATTATTTACGCGGTTTTTGTGATCGCTGTGGTTACGTCAGTACTTGTAGCGGCGGCTATTGTTGTCGGTCGTAAGATGGGAGATGTGCTTGGACCCAAAGCGGAGATCCTTGGCGGGATTATTCTCATAATAATAGGGATAAAAGGAATGTTTTAGCGGAGGCAGTAAATGAAAAGGATTATAATTGCATCGCAGAATAAGCATAAAATAGAAGAGATAGAGGCGATAACAAAGAAATTCGGAATGTCTGTGGTATCAAGAAACGATGCGGGACTGCCTAATACAGATATAGAAGAAGACGGAAAGACTTTTGAAGAGAATTCATATAAAAAAGCTTATGAAATAATGAGGCTTGCGGGAGAAATGACAATAGCCGATGATTCTGGACTTATGGTCGATGCGCTTGGCGGAGCACCGGGAGTGTATTCGGCAAGGTTTTCCGGTGATGGTGCAACAGACAGGAGCAATAATGAAAAGCTGCTTTTTATGCTCAAAGATGTGCCTGCTGAAAAGCGTACGGCTAAATTTGTATCGGTGATCACGATGATTTATCCGGACGGTGACAAGATAGTCGCACGTGGTGAATGTCCGGGCAGCATAATTTTTGAAGAGCGCGGGCAAGGTGGTTTCGGCTATGATCCGCTTTTCGTGCCTGACGGTTATGATAAGACATTCGGAGAACTCGGAGCGGAGGAAAAGAATAAAATTAGTCACAGAGCGCGTGCTCTCGTTATATTGGAGAAAGAACTGAAATGTCGGGAAAAAGACTTATAGCGATTTTTTCATCGGGATACAGACAATTAAATGATCCGTATTATCAGGGATTTGCCGCACAGGTGGCTTTTTACCTCATCCTTTCGGTTGTACCTACTATCATACTGCTTTCGCAGATACTGGGTGTATTCTCGCTGTCGCTCGAACTTTTTTCAGACTGGATATCCGAGTATCTGCCGGAAGAGACAGTGAGGCTCGTGCTTGGACTGTTCGAATATGTGCCTTCGGGTGCGCGCAGCGGTTTTTTTGTAATTGTGGTGCTGTGGTCGGCATCAAGGGCGCAGTTTGCGATGATGCGCATAGCAAACTACACATTTAGCGGCGGTATGACAACGGGAAAAGGCTATATACGTGACAGGCTGCGCGCGGTATTTACTATAGCGGTAACGCTTTTTACCGTGACGTTCGCTCTTGTTGTGCTTGTGTACGGGCAGATTATAATAAATGTACTTGTATCACACATTGTAAAAAGCGGGATTTTTCTTGAGCACCTAAATAAATTTTGGGGGCTCATTAGGTGGCCGGCAGCTATGGCGCTTTATTTTCTGATGGTGAGCTTTAATTATTATATATTGCCGATTGAGAGGGTAAAATTTCGGAGAATACTGCCGGGCAGCATTCTTGCATCGGCCGGGATGCTGATTGTCACAGGTGCGTTTTCGATATATATTGAAAATATCGCCAATTACGATATAGTATACGGATCTCTGGCATCGATTGTAGCTCTGCTTTTTTGGTTTTATCTGCTTTCGTGGACGTTGGGACTGGGAATAATTTTTAACAGAGCCTGGAATGAGACAAGAAGTATCTGCAGTTTGTGAAAATAAAAATTAAAGTGGAAAAGTAACAGGAGTATTCAAAGCTATGAAAAATGTAATACTTATCGGAATGCCCGGTACTGGTAAAAGCACGGTCGGGGTTATTCTTGCCAAGCGTCTCGGATATGATTTTATAGATCAGGATATTGTCATAGCGCTGAGAGAAGAAAGGCAGCTTTCAGAGATAATAGAGCAGGACGGCATTGACAGATTTCTTGAAATAGAGGGTGAAGTCGGACTGGGTATAAATGCAGAGAGAACAGTGATTGCAACAGGAGGCAGTGCTGTATTTTCCGATGCCGCAATGCAGCATTTTAAAGAAAACGGTGTATG
>JAAWDW010000031.1 GCA_022793975.1 Bacillota bacterium | reverse complement strand
CTGATAGTACTTGCTTCGGATTACTATATAGAAGAAATAGGAAAAATCCTAAAAATTGATGCAAGAAGCAACAATTTCAGACTGTGCTGCGGCGAAGGAATATGCGGGGCATGTTCATATACGGACGACTTTGGAAGAACATTTAAAATGTGCAAATGCAGCGGATTTGTGCCTACGGAGAAACTTTGACAAACAAAAGTGTTTTTTGTATAATATAGTGATAAAAAGTACAATGAACAAGATTAATGCGGATACTTTGAGATGCCGCATGTTTTGACAGCAGGTCGGAATATGCGGCAGTCACAGCTTGCTGTTTGGGACAAGCAGTCGTATAAAAATTATTATAAATACGCGGTTTATAAAGAATAAATGCGGAGGAACAGAAATGGAAAAATCGAAAGCGATACAAAAACATCTGGAGTGGAAAGGTAAGATAGAGGTTATTGCCAGAGCAAAAATAGAAAATAAAGAAGATTTGGCAACGGCATATACTCCGGGAGTGGCCGAGCCTTGTCTTGAGATAGCGAAGGATGAGTCGCTGGCTTATGAATATACGAGAAAGGGCAATCTTGTGGCCGTAATAACAGACGGAACAGCAGTACTTGGTCTCGGAGATATAGGTCCTGCCGCGGGTATGCCTGTTATGGAGGGAAAATGTGCTCTTTTCAAGAGATTTGCGGGAATAGATGCTTTTCCGATATGTGTGGACTCAAAAGATCCACAGGTAATTGCAGATACTATAGCAAATATTTCTAAGAGCTTTGGAGGAATAAATCTTGAGGATATTTCCGCGCCGAGATGTTTTGAAATTGAAGAGGAACTGAAAAAAAGATGCGATATACCAATTTTCCACGATGATCAGCATGGTACCGCTATTATTGTAGCGGCAGGGCTGCTTAATGCTGTGCGATTTACAGGCAGGAAAATGGGAGAACAGAAGATAGTAATATGCGGAGCGGGCGCTGCCGGTGTCGCCATTGCTAAACTTGTACTGCAGATGGGCTTTGGAGAAGTTATAATGTGCGGCAGTCATGGCATTATTTACGAGGGCTGTCCTACCAATAATCCGGTGCAGGAAGAAATGAGCAGGATTACGAATAGAGACAAGATGCAGGGAACGCTTGCAGATGCGCTTGTCGGTGCAGATGTATTTATCGGAGTTTCGAAACCGGACATAGTGACAGAAGAGATGGTGCGATCTATGGCAAAGGATGCGATAGTATTTGCGATGGCAAACCCTGTACCGGAAATTATGCCGGATAAGGCTAAAGCCGCCGGCGCTGCGGTAGTAGGAACGGGTAGATCGGATTTTCCAAATCAAGTCAATAATGTGCTTGCATTTCCGGGAGTATTTAAAGGACTGCTTTCAGTAAGAGCAAGCAGTGTGACAGATTCAATGAAAGAAGCGGCTGCGATTGCGCTTGCCGATATAATTCCTGTCTCCGAACTTAAAGCCGATTATGTACTGCCCGATGCGTTTGATCCGAGAGCAGCAGAAGCAATAGCAGCTGCGGTGGCGGCAGAAGCTGTAAAGTTGGGATTAAATCGTATATAGCATATATACGATTAATATTGATTTTACAAGGATTTTATGATTGGTTACGGTCTCATTGCGGTGTTTGAGGACAAACAGTACAAAAGGTGAATTATATATGGAATACAGAGAAGAACACGATACGATGGGCACGGTCAAAGTGCCGGCAGATAAATATTGGGGAGCACAGACACAGAGAAGTTTTGATAACTTTAAAATAGGTACGGAAAAAATGCCGCCGGAAATAATACATGCGTTTGCCATACTCAAAAAAGCGGCGGCGGTCGTCAATGCCGAGATAGGAGTACTTTCACAGGAAAAAGCATATGCTATTTCCGGAGTCTGCAATGAAATTATTTTAGAGCAGCTCGGTATAGAGCATTTTCCGCTTGCAGTTTGGCAGACAGGAAGCGGAACGCAGACAAATATGAACGTGAATGAAGTCATTGCAAGACGCGGCAGCGAAGTTACGGGAACGCAGCTTCATCCTAATGACGATGTAAATAAATCTCAAAGTTCAAACGATACTTTTCCCTCGGCTATGCATATTGCTGCAGTGACGGTGATTGAAGAAAAGCTGCTGCCGGCGCTTGATGCACTGACTGCAGAGTTCGACAGACTTTCGGTTGAGTACAGAGATATAATAAAGACGGGAAGAACGCATCTGCAGGATGCAACACCACTCACACTGGGACAGGAAATTTCGGCGTTTTCGGCTATGCTGCGCGAATGCAGAAAGATGATAAAAATATCTGAAGACGGACTGCTTGCGCTTGCACTCGGAGGCACGGCTGTCGGTACAGGGCTTAATGCTCCTGCCGGTTTTGCAGAAGCCGCTGCCGCCAAAATTGCCGAATTTACAGGATATAAATTCAGAACGGCGGAAAATAAATTCCACGCACTCACTTCAAAAGACGCAATAGTATTTTCTCATGGAGCACTAAAAGCTCTTGCTGCCGATTTAATGAAGACAGCAAATGATATAAGATGGCTTGCCAGCGGACCGCGGTGCGGTATTGGAGAACTGCATATACCGGAAAACGAGCCGGGAAGCTCGATAATGCCGGGTAAGGTTAATCCTACACAATGCGAAGCTCTTACTATGGCTGCCGTGCAAGTGCTTGGAAATGACGCGGCAATAGGTATTGCCGCATCTCAGGGTAATTTTCAGCTTAATGTATTTATGCCTGTAATCATATATAATTATCTGCAGTCCGTAAATTTGCTTTCCGATGCGATGAATTCTTTCAGAGTAAACTGCGTATGCGGTATCGAGCCGAACATTGAAAAAATTGAAGAAAATCTAAATAAATCACTTATGCTTGTAACAGCACTGAATCCTCATATCGGATATGAAAAAGCGGCAGAAGTGGCAAAAAAAGCATATAAGGAAAACATTACACTGCGCAAAGCCGTAATTTCTCTCGGATATATGAGCGGAGAGGATTTTGATACTGCGGTTTGTCCGAAAAAAATGGTGTAACGGTAAAATAAATCTGTAATTTCCGAAGTGCGGAGACATTTGCAGTTTTAACAAATCGGACCTTTCATTCATATGCTGATAAGAAGCATATAATTAGGAGGGTTTGATGTGTATAAGGCAGTAGTGATAGGAGGCGGCTGGTCGGGATGTGCGGCTGCACTGGCGGCGAAAAAAGCAGGAGCTGATGTTGTCCTTCTTGAAAAAACGGATTTGCTTCTCGGTCTCGGCAATGTCGGAGGCATTATGAGAAACAACGGCAGATTTACGGCCGCAGAAGAAAATATTGCACTTGGGGCGGACGAACTTTTTAATATAACTGACAAATGTTCAAGACATATTAATGTAGACTTTCCGGGTCACAAACATGCGAGTCTTTACGATGTTATAATGGTAGAGCCTGAAGTCAGAAGACTGCTTGTTGAAAAAGGAATAGACATAAGACTTATGGCCCGTGCAGTTGATTGTACTTATGTGAAAACAGGAGCCGGAAAGCACATAGAGAGTCTTACTCTTGCCGATGGCAGTATTATTGAAGGTGATGTATTCATAGAATGCACAGGTTCTACAGGACCTATGGGCAATTGCCTGGCATACGGCAATGGATGTTCTATGTGTGTACTCAGATGTCCTGCATTCGGTCCGCGCGTGAGCATTACGAAAAAAGCAGGCAACGATGATATTATGGGCAAGCGTGCCGATGGAGCATTCGGAGCTTTCAGCGGGTCGGGCAAGCTCATTAAAGAATCACTTTCGGAGGAAATAAGACAGATACTAAATGAAAAAGGCGTAGCTGTTATTCCTCTTCCGAAAGAAGAAATAAAGGAAGAAAAGCTCGGTCTTAAAGTTTGTCAGCAGTATGCACTTCCTGAATTTGCGGAGAACATTATTTTACTCGATACAGGGTATGCTAAGATTATGACACCGTTTTTCCCTCTCGACAGGCTCAGAACAATACCGGGTTTTGAAAATGCACGATATGCAGATCCTTATGCGGGTGGCAAAGGAAACTCCATAAGGTATCTGTCGGTAGCGGAGAGAGACGATTTTATGAGAGCAAAAGATATAGACAATTTGCTTGTCGGCGGTGAAAAATCGGGATTGTTTGTCGGCCATACCGAAGCAATTTCCACAGGAACGCTGGCAGGGTATAACGCGGCAAGATATCTCAAAGGACTGCCGCAGACGGCGCTTCCGCGCACACTTGCGATAGGAGATATTATAGGATTTGCAAGAGAAAGACTTGATACCGAAGAAGGTCTCATGAGCAGATATACGTTTGCCGGCGCCGAATATTTTTCGCGGATGAAAGAGACGGGACTCTATTCAATTGATACATATGAAATAGAAAACCGCGTGCGCCGCGAAGGCCTTTTTGGGATGTATAAGCAAAAATTTTGTTAGTTAAAGGTTTTTGGAGATTAGATTGAAATAAAAAGGAGTACATTAAGATGAACACAGTGGAAGAAACAAAAGTTCATAGTGGAACAAAGAAAAAGAAAGTAATTATATTGGCCGCTATTTTCGCGCTGGTTATATTAATTATAGTCGGCGCGTCTTTATACGGCAGGGTATTTAAAGTGTCTGCAGTAATCGGCATAGATGTGAATCCGAGTATTGAGATAGAAGTCGGCAGGAACGAAAAGGTACGCGAAGTAGAAGCGCTAAACGATGAGGCAAAAGCCGTAATTGCAGATATGGATTTTGAGGGTACAGATCTTGACGTTGTTATAAATGCATTAATAGGCTCGATGATAAGATACGGATATATAAATGAAATAAACAATTCTGTGCTTGTATCAATTGCCGGCGGAAACGATGCCCGGAATGAGCTTCTTCGCAGTAAAGTGGAAGACGAGATAAGCGAGATACTGCGCGGATTTGATGTTGACGGCGCAGTAATAGGACAAACAGTGGGAAATGATAATAGGCTTAAAGAAAAAGCCGAAAAATATGATATTTCTCTTGGAAAAGCGGCATTTATACAGAAAATAGTGGATAAAGATGTAAGCAAGGATTTTTCGGAACTTACAGATGCAAGTATAAGCGAGCTCAGTCTGCTTGCGGAATTAAAGTATGCTGACGGTTTCGATAAGGCGGGCATTGTGGATCAATCGGGCTATATAGGTGAAGAAAATGCCTTAAAGGCCGCCTTTGAAGATGCGGGAGCAGTACAGGATACGGTAGAATACTTGCGGGTACATCTTGATTATGAAGACGGAACAGTAGTGTACGAGATTGAATTTGTAAGCGGCGGCATTGAGTACGAATATGAAGTAAGGGCGTCGGATGGCTTTATAATGAAGAAAGATGCCGAAATTTATGATGATATTTCGGTTATGTTTCCTTCAAACGGAGGAAACAGCGGCAGTACAGCAGTAGACGGAGAATATATAGGAGAAAGCAAAGCCAAAGAAATAGTATTGACACACGCAGAATGCACGGAAAATCAGGTAAGCTTTACGAAGTTTAAACTCGATCATCACCATCACGGCGGTGCGGAGTATGAGATCGAATTTATATTTGACGGTACCGAATACGAATATGAAATAGATGCGGCGTCGGGAAAGATTACCGATTATCACTGCGAAAGAGGAGAAGGACATCATCATAACTTTGCACCGCAGACAGGGTCAAATACAGATTACATAGGCAGTGAAAGGGCAAAAGAAATTGCATTTGACGACGCAGGTGTGGTGAAGCCTGATTTTATCGAGATAGATTTTGATTATGACGACGGTATGGCAAAATATGAAATTGAATTTATAGACGGAGATACAGAGTACGAGTATGAAATAGATGCGGTAGACGGTACAATAATTAAACGGGAATACGAAACAAATTAGAAGCGGTAAATATTTTATCAAAATACAAGAAGGAGAAAACCGTGAGACTTAATAAATATATAGCACAAGCCGGAATAGCAAGCCGCAGGAAAGCGGATGAACTGATTGCCTGTGGGAACGTAAAAATAAACGGAGAGGTAGTCAGAGAACTCGGAACGGACGTAAAAGAGGGAGATGCCGTAGAAGTAAACGGCAGACGCATTGCTGTATCCGAAAAAAAAGTATATATACTCTTAAATAAACCGGTAGGATATGTTACGACATCAGCGGATGAAAAAGACAGGGCAACAGTGCTTGACCTTGTGGCTGATGTACCGGAGCGGATTTTTCCTGTCGGTCGGCTCGATTACAATACATCGGGGCTGCTCATACTGACAAATGACGGCGACCTTGCGTACAGGCTCACGCATCCCAAGCATCATATATACAAAACATACCGCGTGCAGGCAGCGGGTGTGCTTTCAAACGAACGTGCTGCCCGTTTGCGCCGCGGTGTTGATATAGGCGGATTTGTTACCTCACCGGCCAAAGTAAAAGTGATAAAACAGGGTGAGCGTTCGGTGCTTGCGGAAATACAGATTTATGAGGGAAAAAACAGACAGGTACGAAAGATGTTTGCTGCGGTAGGTAACAAAGTGACCGCTCTTAAGCGTACAGCACTCGGCGATATCAGGCTCGGCCGTCTGATGGAAGGGCACTACCGTAAGCTCACGCGTGAAGAGATCGAGTATCTAAAAAGTTTGTAGACAACTGTAAATAAACGGCAAACAATAAAAGACGCTGCTTTTATAAGACAGCGCCTTTTTTCTTTATTCCATATTCATATGACCTAAGCCAAAGCCAAACAAGCTGTTTTTATGCTTCTTCGCTGGTCTTCATTCCCGTCATCTTCTCAAATGATCTTAAGCCTGCAAGACACTTCTTGTGGTGGGCTCCGATCCAAAGACCTATAAGGACTCCTATAACGCATATAGCTAAAATTATTAAGAATATGTCGTTAAACGCTGCAATAGGCGTCTTTGTATCCATAAAGTGTCCGAAGGCTGCCGGTAAAAACATCTGGATTATACGCTCTGAAATTGTAGCAATACCGGAGAGTGTTGCCGTTACCATTGTAGGAATGTGGAGTTCTCTCATTACCGACCAGATCGTTGTATAGAGCATCATTATCATTGCGCAGAGGAGCGTGGTATATACGCCTACAAGCATTACATTTGTAGTTTCCCTGAACAATAATACCATGACTAAATACAAAGCGCCGATGATGCCGAATCCGATGATGTACCACTTGTATGTTGCCTTGAGCACTCTATCGCAGATATATCCTCCGATAGGAGCCACAAGGTTTACGCCGTATTGACGGATGATAGCGAGCGCTGATGAAAGGCTTGGATCCATATTATATACATTTGTAAGATACGGAGTAAAGTATTCAACGTAGTTGTAAAGCGATACACCTGCGCCGTAAGCGAAAAACATCATCCAGAAGCCCGGATATTTGAGCAGATAGAAGATGTGCTTGACTTGGATAGGCTCGTCACCCTTGAGGTAGACACCTCTCTCCGCGAGTTTCTTTTCATCATCAAGGAAAAAGAATACGAGGAGTGTTGCAACCGATGTTACGACACCCATAGTAAATATGATTGTTCCGATGCCTGCATCCAGTGCGTTTGCTACCCCAAGAGTAACGAACGATCCGAGGGCACCCGAAAGACCGTTTATGAGGTAGTACATTGTAAACGAATTTCCTGCCGAGTCTTCTCCGTCAAGATTGTTGATGTACTTAATGAGAGCTCCCCAGTAAGCGATTGTGATTACTGTGTAAATAACTTTCCATGCAACATATGTTGTGAAGTTGTGTACCCAAAGAGGCCACGAAAGATTGAGGATCGACTGCACACCGATACTGAATACAAGCGTCTTCTTGGCGTCGAATTTGTCACCTAAAAAAGCGCCGGGAACAAGAAGAATTATTCCGATTGGACTGCAGATTGTTTTTGCAAGACCATATTGGGTATTGGTCATTGCAAGACCTTCAACAAGCTGCGTGTAATATGTTCCGCCTGCATATGCCGACATATAGAACGTACCGCCCATGAAACCGAGTGAAATGAGCATCAGCCATTTCTTTAGGGTTGATTGTTTTTGCATAAAATGCTTCCTCCTTCTAAAAGATAAAAATAATATTGCTAAAAACTCCGTTATTAAATTAAATAACAGATTTATGCAGCCGGAATTTGAATGGAAGATGCATAGTATCTATTATTTTGCGTTGTTTTTAACCCCAAATTTATTATAATTTATAAAAAACAAAAAGTCTACTTCATTTAACAAAAAATTAAGAAAATTTATAAAATTACGTCAATTGCTTTGGCAATTTATTTTGCCGCAGTAATTCCTTCGGCTTATTATCATTAATTGATAAATATTATATTGAAATTTATAGGGAAATGGGATATACTGTGAATAGTGCTGCTGCGATGCAGCAGAAATTTAAAGACCGGCGGAGGGATAACAATGAAACATATTGAAACAATCGAAACTCTCAATCTGTGCGAAAGCGTAAAGAACGGCGGCTGCGGCGAGTGCCAGACTTCATGTCAGTCTGCGTGCAAGACAAGCTGCGGTATCGCAAATCAGACTTGCGAAAATACAGAGAAAAACTAAGAGAGAATCTGCGGAAGCAAATAAAAGCGAATCTGAAATGCCGCCTATTTCGGCGGTATTTTTATCGAGAAAATTAAAGAAGAACAAAACCGTATTTGCATGCGGCAAAAATACAGCAGAGAAGGGAACACGAAAAATGGTACATCAGTATAAGCTCGGCGGGTACAACATTGTAATAGATGTTTGTTCGGGCTCTATTCACACTGTATCCGACATAGCTTACGATATCATAGAGCTCTTTGAAAAGGAGAGCAGGGAAGAAATTATTAAAAAAATCACGAAAAAATACATAAGCGAAATCACTGCGGCTGACATTGAGGAATGCTACGAACAGGTAAATGTGCTCGCCGAAAGCGGTAAGCTTTTCACGAAGGATACCTTTGAGCCGATGGCGGGCGAGCTCAAGGCCAAGACAGCGGGAGTGATCAAGGCTCTGTGTCTGCATGTGGCGCATACTTGCAATCTCACATGCTCGTACTGTTTTGCCAGCCAGGGCAAATATCACGGCGACCGTGCGGTTATGAGCTTTGAGACGGGCAAGAGAGCGCTCGATTTTCTCATAGAAAATTCGGGAACGCGCAGAAATCTTGAAGTAGACTTTTTCGGCGGTGAACCGCTTATGAATTTTGATGTTGTAAAGCAACTTACAGCGTATGCGAGAAGCATTGAAAAAGAAAAAGGCAAGAACTTCCGGTTTACACTTACTACAAACGGAATGCTTATAGACGATGATGTAATAGATTTTTGTAACCGTGAAATGAGCAATGTGGTGCTGAGCCTCGACGGCCGCAAAGAGATTCATGACCGCTATCGCGTGGATTATGCAGGCAACGGAAGCTGGGAGCGTATAGTTCCGAAATTTCAAAAGCTTGTGGAAGCAAGGGGCGATAAGGGTTATTATATGCGTGGTACATTCACACATGCAAATCCTGATTTTCTTGCCGATATAGAAAAAATGCTGGAGCTTGGTTTTACTGAGCTTTCTATGGAGCCTGTCGTATGTGCGCCGGGAGACCCCGAAGGACTTACAGAGAGTGATCTTGAGATTGTAAAAGATCAGTATGAAAAGCTTGCGGAGCTGATGCTGGCACGCGATAAGGAGAGTAGCCCGTTTACTTTCTATCATTATATGATAGATCTTAAAGGCGGACCGTGTATATATAAGAGAATTTCCGGCTGCGGTTCCGGTACGGAGTATATGGCAGTAACGCCGTGGGGAGATCTGTATCCGTGCCATCAGTTT
>JAAWDW010000030.1 GCA_022793975.1 Bacillota bacterium | reverse complement strand
GTAGTCCTGCGCAGCAGCAGACGTAACTGCATAATGCTCCGGAGAATATGTCTGTACTATGACTCGCCCGCGTGTCCCGCCGCGTCCCGCGCGTCCCGCCGCCTGAGTTATAAGCTGAAACGTCTTTTCCGGCGAACGAAAATCAGGAATATTGAGAGATATATCGGCCGATATTATTCCCACAAGTCCAACATTTTCAAAATCGAGTCCTTTTGCAACTATCTGCGTACCTATCAGTATATCGGTTTTTTTATTTTTAAAATCGTTTAATATCTTATCAATGCTGCCTTTGCGCGATATCGTATCAAGATCAAGTCTTGCCGTCTTCGCATTGGAAAACAGCATCATCGTTTCTTCCTCAAGTTTTTCCGTGCCTGTACCGAAATACCTTATATATTTGCTGCCGCACTCCGGACACACAGGAGGCACTTTTTCCTGTCTGCCGCAGTAATGACATACAGCAGTATTCCCGCTTTTATGATACACCATCGAGATGCCGCATTCCGGACATTTCATAACATATCCGCATTCGCGGCACGATATGAACGTCGAATATCCGCGTCTGTTCAGAAAAAGTATGATCTGCTTTCCGTCTGCAAGACATGATGTAATCTCCTTGTGAAGTCTGCCGCTGAAAACAGATCTGTTGCCCGCGGCAAGTTCTTTCCTCATATCAACTGTTTCTATTAAAGGCAGCCTTACCTTATTATACCTTTCTTTTATGTTGATTATGTGATAAATGCCTTCCTCAGCACGCAAGTACGTACTTACGCTCGGTGTTGCACTGCCCGCTATCAGTATACCTCCGTATGCTTTTGCCCTCTTGATTGCTATTTCCGCTGTATCATATTTAGGTGACATATCGGATTTATATGATCCCTCGTGTTCTTCATCCATTATGATTGCACCTATATTTTCAAGCGGCGCAAATACTGCGGAGCGCGCACCGATTACGATTTTGGCATCGCCCCGTCTTATTCTCATCCATTCATCGTAGCGCTCTCCCGTGCTCAGCTTGCTGTGCAGTACGGCTATGTTTTCCGCACCGAAACGTCCAAAAAATCTTTCTATTATCTGCTTTGTAAGTGATATTTCGGGAACAAGCATAATTGCCGTTCTGCCGCGCTTTATACATTCGGCTATCACACGCATATATACTTCGGTTTTGCCGCTCCCCGTCACTCCGTGCAGCAGGAAAAGTCCATGTTCTTTCCGGTCTATATACGGAATCATCTCGGAAAGTGCATTCTGCTGTTCTTCCGTAAGCTGTTTTTCCGCTCCGCTTTCTCCTGTCTCTTCTGCGTACGGCACTCTTTTTTTGCCGCGCTTTGAGGGGCTGCCGGCGGGAGTAAAGCAATTTACCGCTTCTATAGTTCTGCACAGATACCGCCGTGTCATAAACAGCGCAGTATCGAGCATTTCACGCGTAAGGCATATTTCCTTATCAAGCGATTCGACACTTTTAAGTTTTTCCGGATCCTCTTCTGTTCCCTCCTTTACGCGGAATACATATGCTGTCCTGATTTTATTGCCCTTGCCGAACGGAACATATACTTTCTGTCCTTCTCGCACCTCATCAAAACTGCAGGTGTATGTAAAGAACGTATCCGTATGTCTGCTTTTATTGTCGATTATCACATCTGTATATTTCATATTTCTTTTTATCCTGCCCTACAGCAAGAAGATGTTGTTCTCCCTGCATTTTTCGAGCATCTCCTGCGGCCATACAGATACCTGTACCTCACCGATATGCGCCTTCCTCAGAAAATACATACAAAGTCTGCTCTGTCCTATACCGCCTCCGATCGAATAAGGCAGTTCTTTATTTAGAATTGCTTTATGAAAATCGTAATTTCTTCTTTCATCGGCACCTGCAAGTGCAAGCTGTCTGTCCATTGCTGTTTCATCTACTCTTATCCCCATTGAGGAAATTTCAAACGCGCTTCCGAGTATATCGTTCCAGAGAATAATATCACCGTTTAATTCCCAGTCATCGTAATCCGGCGCTCTGCCGTCATGCTTTTCTCCCGATTTGAGCTTGCCACCGATTTTTTTGATAAACACTGCTCTTCTTTCTTCGGCTATAAGATTTTCTCTTTCTTTAGGCGTCTTGTCAGGCCATCTGTCTTCAAGCTCCTGTGATGTTATAAAAAATATTTCGTTCGGAAGCTCTGTCTTTAAATCCTTGTAAAGTCTGTTCACATAGTCACCGAGATTTTTAAGCGCGTTATATATCGCTATTACCGTATCTTCTAGATACTCTTCGTTTCGCTGTTCTTTTGTTATTACTTTTTCCCAGTCCCACTGATCCACATAGAGCGAATGAAGATTATCAAGCTCCTCATCGCGTCTTATAGCATTCATATCCGTGTATATTCCATGACCTGCGGGAATACCGTACTTACCCAGCGCCATTCTCTTCCACTTTGCCAGCGACTGCACTACTTCAACAGGCGCCTCGTTCATATCTTTTATAGTAAATCCGACTATTCTTTCAACTCCGTTGAGATTGTCGTTTAGCCCGCTTTCAGGTGTTACGAAAAGCGGCGCTGACACTCTTCTCAGCGAAAGTCCGTAAGCCAGTTCCTGCTGAAAGAAATCTTTGATTTTCTTTATAGCTCTCTGGCTTTCCATATAATCTATTACCGGTGTATAACCTTCAGGTATAATAAGTTTCGGCATTTTTATTTCCTCCTGTTTGCTGTTTTTTCTATAATTTTTATCCACTTGCCTTAGGCAAGCATTTTTCACTTTATTCATTTTCCGGCTTCGGCAGTGAATAAATACAGCCGCAGTAATGCTGTCTGTAAAGTCCGTACTGCCTGGAAAGCTCGATGCTTCGTTTATAGCCGTCCTTTTTCTTGAAATCTATATCGAGATAGCTGAGCTCGTATTTGAATGCAAGCTCCTGCCCTATTTCCGTTATAAGTTTGTAATTCTTGTACGGGCTTACTGTCAGAGTTGTCGCAAAGGTATCGAAGCCATGAGTTTTGGCGTGTGCCGCCGTGCGCTCAAGCCTGAGCCTGAAACACTTCTCACATCTCGCTCCGCCCTCGCTTTCCTCTTCCAAGCCCGCGCTCACCTTGAAAAACGATTCGGTATCGTATTCCCCTTCCGTAAATTCTATCTTATCTTCATAAAGATTGCTGTCGTTTAATTTGTTTATAAATTCAATCTGATTCTGCTTTCTCTTTTCGTATTCTGCCTCATCGTGTATGTTAGGATTGTAATAAAACACCGTTATTTTATATGTACCGATGAGTCTCTCTATTACTGATGTACTGCATGGTCCGCAGCAGCTGTGAAGAAGCAACCTCGGCTTTTCGGCTCTCGGCTCTCTAAACGAGCGGCACATTACATCGTCAGTGCAGTCCGCACATCCTCTCTCAATACAGGCACTGCTGCATTCTCCGCTTGTATGTTCCCCGCTTCCGCATACAGTCTTACAGTTTTTATGCAATTGGTCTATTATAATTTTTTCAATTTCTGACATTTGTTTACTCGCAATCTTATATGAAATAATATTAACAATAAATTATACCATAAAAACGTCATTTTGCAAAGTTTTTCACACTCTGTTTACTGTCTTTTGCACAGTATTACGCAAATACTGCAAATATATTTTATTCAAACTCAAAATGTGATAAAATTGAGGCATAAAATAAATTCGGATCGGCAGGATGCACTATGTTTATAAGAAAAGAAGAGGCTAAGGATTATGAAGCAGTATATTCTTTAGTAAAAGCTGCATTTAGCAGCGCCGAACATTCGGACGGCAATGAACACGATCTGGTAAATGCATTGAGAAAAAGCGATGCATTTATCCCCGATTTGTCTTTGGTCGCCGAAATTGATGGTAAGATTGCCGGTCATATTATGTTTACGGCAGCAAATATCGGCAGTGACACGGTTTTAGCTTTGGCTCCG
>JAAWDW010000029.1 GCA_022793975.1 Bacillota bacterium | reverse complement strand
GACAGGCAGCTTGATCACGTAATAAAAGAAGATATTACTTCGCATCACGGAGAACATCTGTAAAAGTATTTGCAGAATGATTAAAAAAGTATAATAAAAATGAGCAGTCGGATAGTGTTTCCGGGTGCTCATTTTTTAAAAAATTATCTTTAGTCGTTAAATACGTATTTTTCCATACGGTCGCATGCTTCCTGGATGAGTGCGAAAGGAAGTGCAACATTGATACGGATGTGACAAGGACCATGGAATTCACGTCCGTCCTGAACCGATACGCCTACATCCCACATAGCCTGCTCAATTTCATCAAGAGTTTTCCCTGTTTTTTTGCAGTATTCGCTGAAATCGGCAAATAGAAGATAAGTGCCCTCAGGTGTAGGCATTTTAACACCGTACTGCTCAAGGAAATTTTTTACATAGTCCACGTTTTTTGCGAGTGTTTGATTAAGTTCGTCTACCCATTCGTGGCCTTCAGGCTTGTATGCTGCGATGAGAGCTTCCTGTGAAAATACGTTTATGTCATTATAATGGCAAAGAGATGAATCTTTGTCGATTCTGTGACGGAGCCAGGTGTTGTAGATTATGTGATAGCTGCCTATGAGACCCGCAAGGTTGAAAGTTTTTGTTATGGCATACTGTGCAACTGTGTGCATACGGGCCCATTCGTTTACAGACTGCGTAGGTATATGCTTATATCCCGGACGTATGAGATCGGACCAAATTTCATCGGAAACTACATATACATCGTATTTTTCAAATATAGCCATGGCTTTTTCGAGTTCCCACTGTTCCCATACACGACCGGAAGGATTGTGAGGCGAGCAGAATACTGCAGCGTGAATTCTGTTTTTCTTAATTTTCTTTTCCATATCGTCATAGTCCATGCGATAAATACCGTTTTCGTCCTGAACAAGCTCGGAAAGAACGATATTATATCCGTTGTTTTCCAGGGATTCGGTAAAACCTATATAAGTAGGAGAATGAACAAGAACATTATCGCCCTTAGAGCAGAGAACAGAAAGTGCGGCGATAACTCCGCCAAGTACTCCGTTTTCATATCCGAGATGTCTTCTTTCAAGACCTTTGACACCGTTCCTCTTAGTCTGCCAGTCGATGATAGCGTTCCAGTATTCCGGTGAAGTGCTGAAATATCCGAATGTAGGATGATTTGCACGTGCAATCATTGCCTCCGGAATTGTAGGACAGGTAGGAAAGCTCATATCGGCTACCCACATAGGAATGACACTCCAGCCCTCTTTAGGCGGACGGGGATTATCGTTGAGCGTATCGACAGCCCACGCATAACCGCGTCTGTCAAGTATTGATGTAAAATCATATTTCATTTTACTTCATCCTTTCTTTTTATAATTTAAAGTTATCCAGTAATAATCACTGCTTGTCTGATAAGTTTAATATATCATAAATGGAAAAAATATAAAAGCTTTAAAAGTTTGGAGTAGATAATAAATAGAAACAGTTCAAATAATTTTTGTTTTTCATTTTATGGACTATTTAATAGGCATATGATAAAATATACAAGTGATTTATGCCGTTTCTGCGGTAGTTTAAAGGGGTTTTATTATGAGTTTTTCGTCCGATACAAAAGGAGAACTTGCGCGGACCGCGCCGGAAAAAAAGTGCTGTATGCTGGCAGAGATTGCCGGTTTTATCAGAGTGTGCGGAAGCGTAAAACTCGTGGGCGGAGGCAAGATGGAACTTGTAATCGCAACGGAAAATCCGGCAGTGGCACGTCATTACAAAAAGCTTATAAAGGATTACTTTGATGTTGATGCAGCTCTCGGAATAAGTGAGGGAAATACGATAAAAAAGGGTAGGCAGTATATACTTTCTCTTTCCGATAAAGAAGGTCAGAAAGCCGAGCCGATACTCAGAGAAACTGGAATCCTTATGATACGTGAAGGTATGAATTATATAAGCGATGGTATTTATGAAGGGCTTATAAAGACAAAGTGTTGTCGCAAATCGTATTTGCGCGGAGCTTTTCTCGGAGTGGGAACAATGAGCGATCCCGAAAAGTCGTATCATATAGAACTTGTGTGCTCTACGGAGACACTGGCAAATGACTTAAAAAAACTTATAAACGGTTTTGTGGGAATAAATGCGCGTACTGTGCAGCGGCGAAAGAGTTATGTGGTATATGTTAAGGAAGCGGAACAGATAGGCGATATTTTAAATATAATGGGAGCACATCAGCAGTTTTTTGATTTTGAAAATGTACGGCTTAAAAAAGAAATGAGAAATAAAGCCAACAGACTGATAAATTGCGATAATGCAAATCTCGACAAGACTATGAATGCAGCACAGAGACAGCTGGATGCTATAGATAAAATAGAGAGGCTTAAGGGATTGACATTTCTTCCGGCTAAACTTGAAGAAGCTGCTGTAATGAGAAAAAATAATCCTGAAGCAACTTTACAGGAACTTGCGGATATGATGAATCCGCCGATGAAAAAATCGGGACTTAACAACAGACTTAAAAAAATAGAAGATATAGCTGATAAACTCGTGTGATTAAATTTGTCTGTTGAGAAAATTTTTTAAAGATTAATGCGGAGGATTTGCAATTGAAATACAAGTGTTTGGTACTGGATCATGACGATACGGCGGTAAAAAGTACGCCGGAGCTTCATTACCCGTCGTTTAAAATAATAATGAAAGAATTAAGGCCCAATATGCGGGAATATGATCTTGCCGAATTTACGCATAAATGCTATGATCCGGGTTTTGACAGATTCTGCATAGAAGAGCTGGGATTTACCGATGCAGAAATGAAAAGAGAGTATGAAATCTGGAAAAATTATATAATGGATAAAACACCAGATTTTTATGAGGGATTTATAGATATAGTGAGGCAGTTTAAAGCGCTGGGCGGCTATGTATGCGTGGTGTCACTGTCGGAGAGAGAAGAAATAGAAAGACATTACCGTGAAAACGGTGTTGAACTTGATCTTGTTTACGGCTGGGAACTGCCGCGTGAGCAGAGGAAGCCGTATACTTATCCTATGGAACAGATTTTTGAAAAGCTTATGCTTGAGCCTGCGGATTGTCTTATGGTAGATGATATGAGACTCGGCTATGATATGGCGCATGCCTGCGGCGTTGATTTTGCGGCAGCGGGCTGGTCGCATGGACTTCTTCCGGAAGTGGCACAATTCATGAAGAAGCATTCGGATTATTATTTTGCGACTGTAAAAGAACTGGCGGACTTTATATTTGAAGAATAATGTGCTTTACGGGCAAAACAATAAAAACGTATAGAATATGCGGGTATACGGAGAAGATATGGAAAAGGGACAGACAGTTTCGGGAATTAAAATTGAAGATATGAGCGCCGAAGGAAACGGTATCGGGCGATATAACGGTATGGCGGTGTTTGTCGGCGGCACTGTACCGGGAGATGAAGTGAGCGCAGAGATAGTAAAACTGAAAAAGAATTATGCGCTTGGCCGCCTTGTATCGATAGATAGGCCTTCAAAAGACAGAGTGCGGTCTGACTGCACGTATTTCGGAAACTGCGGCGGATGCGCATTTAGAAATATATCATATGAAGCGGAGCTTATACTAAAAGAAAAACAGGTGAGGGACAAGCTCGTTCGCATTGCAGGAATAACTGAGCCGAAGATGTCGCCGATAATTGCAATGGATGATATGAAAGGCGTCAGTAGATACAGAAATAAAGCACAGTTTCCTGTGAGTACAGACGGCATTATTATCGAAAAGGGCGGTATCATACGTGCTCTTGGTAAACCGAAAATAGGGTTTTATTCCCGCGGCAGCCATAAGCTTACAGATATAGAAGACTGTTTTATTCAAAGCAGAGCGGCGATTGCGGCGGCTCAGGCGCTAAAGAAATTTATGGACGAAGATCATATTACGGCCTGGGATGAGAAATGGCAGCGCGGACTTATGCGTCATCTTATTGTAAAGACGGCGGAGAGTACTGGCGAAGTGATGGTTATTCTCGTGATAAACGGCAAAGGAGTGCCGAACGCGGAGAAGCTTGTCGGAATGCTTGACAATGCGGTATATGAAGAGGGATACAGCCTTGAAAGCGTTGTGATAAACATAAATAAAGAAAAAACATCGTGTATTACAGGTGATGAATATATAACAATCGCGGGAAAGCCAACAATAATATCAAGATGTATGGAACTTGATTTTGAAATATCGCCATCAGCGTTTTATCAAGTAAATCCTGTGCAGACGGAAAAGCTTTACGGCAAGGTTATGGAATATGCGGCGCTCAAAGGAGACGAAACGGTGTTTGATCTGTACTGCGGTGTCGGAACAATCGGACTTATTGCAGCGGATAGACTGAGAAAGCTTACACGCGAAAAGTTCGGGTTTGACGATTATGATCATATGGGCCGAGTTTACGGTGTCGAGTATGTAAAAGGCGCAGTGGCGGATGCAAACAGGAATGCTGTAATAAACGGAATCGTAAATGCTGAATTTATATGCGGAAAGGCAGAAGAAAAGACACAGGATATTATAAATGGATATACGGATAAAAACGGACGCGAGGTAAAAGGGAAAAGACCAGATATTGTGATAATAGATCCGCCGAGGAGCGGATGCGACAGCAGGTTGATTGAAACAATTGCTGAGGCGGCGCCGGAGAGAGTGGTATATGTATCGTGCGATCCGGCTACTCTTGCGAGAGATATAAAGGCTCTCAGCAGTTATTACGAGCTTACGGAAGCGGTGCCTGTGGATATGTTTCCGCGTACTGCAAATATAGAGACAGTAGCTCTGCTTGTGCGCAAAAGATGGTAGGTATTCGGGGAACGAGGTGAGTAAAAGAAAATGGATATTTTCAAGATTTTCAGGCCAAAGAGAAAGGTAGATAAAGATCCTGCGGAGATGATGAGGACTTTGGAAGAAACAATGAAAAAACGTGATAAAAGATCTTCTTATAGATGGAAAAGTGATAAGAAAAAGTAAGAATAGATAGAATAATAATGGTAGAAATGCAATTTAGCTTTAATATATTTATACAATTAACGGAGGAATAAAATGGAGAGACTTATAGGTACAGTATCAAGAGGTGTGCGCGCGCCTATCGTAAGAGAAGGAGATAATATTGTTGAAATTGTGGCTGATAGCATTCTTAAGGCTCAGGCAAACGGCGATTTTACAATTGGGGACAGAGATGTTATTGCTGTAACGGAAGCAGTTGTAGCGAGAACTCAAGGCAACTATGCAGATGTTGAGCATATTGCTGCCGATGTAAAAGCAAAATTTGGTGACAATACGGTTGGAGTTATTTTTCCGATACTTTCGAGAAACCGTTTTGCTATCTGTTTGCGTGGAATAGCTATGGGAGCGAAAAAAATCGTACTTATGCTCAGCTATCCGTCAGACGAAGTGGGAAATCATCTTATCAGTCTTGATATGCTCGATGAAAAGGGTGTAGATCCTTGGAAAGATGTACTTTCGGAAGCTAAATACAGAGAACTTTTCGGAAGTGTCAAGCATCCGTTTACCGGGGTTGATTATGTGGAATATTACAAAGGGTTGATAGAGGATACGGGCTGCGAG
>JAAWDW010000028.1 GCA_022793975.1 Bacillota bacterium | reverse complement strand
GTGACAACTCTCGATATGAACAATGTTCCGAAAAACGAAGATGGCAACATAGATTATTCGCAGGATTTCTTCGGCAAGGAGACATCACTCACAGTATCGGGACAGCTTGAAGGTGAGACATATGCGATGGCCTTCAGAAATATATATACATTCGGACCGACATTCAGAGCCGAGAACTCAAATACTGCAAGACACGCATCTGAATTCTGGATGATAGAGCCGGAAGTCGCATTTGCGGACCTTGCGGACAATATGGAACTTGCGGAAGAGATGATAAAGTACATTATAAATTATGTGCTTGAAAACGCGCCTGAGGAAATGGAATTCTTTAATAGCTTTGTGGATAAAGGACTGCTTGACAGACTTAAAAATATTGTTGAATCCGATTTTGTGCGCGTGACTTACACGGAGGCTGTGGATATGCTCCTTAAATCAGGCAAGGAGTTCCAGTATCCTGTCGAGTGGGGCATTGACCTGCAGACGGAGCACGAAAGATATATTACTGAAGAAATATATAAAAAACCGGTATTCGTAACAGACTATCCAAAGGATATAAAGGCGTTCTATATGCGTATGAATGATGACGGCAAGACTGTTGCGGCGTGCGACCTTCTTGTACCCGGCGTCGGAGAGATTATCGGTGGCTCACAGAGAGAGGAGCGTTATGATGTGCTTACTTCAAGAATGGCGGAACTGGGGCTTAATGAAGAGGATTACTGGTGGTATCTCGATCTCAGAAAGTACGGTGGCGTAAAGCATGCGGGCTATGGACTTGGTTTCGAGAGAATCATAATGTATATAACGGGAATGAGCAATATAAGAGATGTGCTGCCGTTCCCGAGAACGCCGAAGACGGCAGAGTTTTAAAAGATAATTTAATAGGTTTTGTATCATTTTCGGACTTGCTCATATGTAAATGTTTGAGCAGGTCCGAATTTGTTGTATCTGTAAAGCTTTGTTGACGGGTCGCTGTAGCGGTGATATAGTTTTTACATAACATAAAATGGAGGGCATCATGGAAGACTTGAAAAAAATACAGCTGTTTGAAGAAACTCCGGTGCCGCGCGCCGTGATGACGATGGCGGTACCGACTATAATAAGTTCGCTTGTAATGGTAATTTACAATCTGGCGGATACATATTTTGTGGGAATGTTAAACGACTCCGTGCAGAACGCCGCGGTGACGCTGGCGGCGCCGATACTGCTTGCGTTTAATGCGGTCAACAATCTGTTCGGCGTCGGCGCCTCCAGTATGATGAGTCGTGCACTGGGAAGAAAAGAGCACGATGTTGTGCGTAGTAGCTCGGCATGGGGATTTTATTGTGCGCTTTTATGCAGCATCTTGTTTTCGGTGGGATTTACTGCGCTTAGAAATCCTATGCTTACGCTTATGGGAGCAGACAGTGAAAATGCCGCGGCAACAGCAGCGTATCTTTTGTGGACGGTTTCTTTTGGTGCGGCACCTGCAATTCTCAATGTGGTACTTGCCTATCTTGTGAGATCCGAAGGAGCGACACTCCATGCCAGCATAGGAACTATGAGCGGATGCGTGCTTAATATTATACTTGATCCGATTTTTATACTTCCGGACGGATTTAATATGGGCGCTGCAGGAGCGGGATTCGCCACATTTATATCTAACTGTGCTGCATGCGTATATTTTTTCATACTTATTTTTGTGAAAAGAAATACAACTCTTGTGTGCATAAATCCTAAAATGCTGCGCGGCGGAAGGGCAAAGGAGATATTTTTTGGTATCTGTGCTGTCGGCATTCCGGCTTCCATACAAAACCTGCTTAATGTAGTGGGAATGACGGTACTTAATAATTTTACGGCGGCTTATGGCTCAGATGCTGTTGCGGCTATGGGAATAACACAGAAAATCAATATGGTGCCGATGTACATTGCAATGGGTCTTTCCCAGGGAATAATGCCGCTTATAAGCTATAATTACGGTAGCAGGAATGCTGCCCGTCTCAAAAAAACCGTGATATTTTCGGCTAAATTGTCTGTCGGGTTTATGGCAGTGATGACACTTTTGGACTGGTTCGGTGCAAGTTTTTTGGTAGAACTTTTTATGAAAAACGAGGTTATTGTTGCTTATGGCACGAGATTCCTGCGCGGTCTGTGTCTGGCACTGCCGTTCCTCTGCATGGATTTTTTGGCGGTGGGCGTTTTTCAGGCGTGCGGTCTTGGACGCAATGCGCTTATATTTGCCATTCTGCGCAAGATTGTGCTTGAGATACCTGCTCTTTTTATATGGAACAGGATCTGGCCTCTTTACGGACTCGCGTATGCGCAGCCGACGGCAGAACTGGTACTTGCGGCTGCGGCGGTTATCGTGCTTATGAGACTGTTCCGCAGTTTGGACAAACACATAAATGAGGAATAGGAGCTGGGTATTGAAAATATAAAGACCGGTTATGTAATTTATAATACATAACCGGTCTTTTCATAAAAAGAAAAGGATTGATTTTTTTATTTTATTGGCTTATTTTATAAAATCGCGAATTCCGTCTGCGATACGCTTGACACACTCATCTATCTGGTCTTCTGTCGGTACGGAGAAATTGAGACGCACAGCGTTTATATCCTTGCCGTCAGGCCTGTACATTGAGCCGGGATAGATGATAACCTTTTGATTTTCTGCGACATAAGCCGAGAATTCGTCGCCCGATACGCCTTCGGGCAGTGTGAGCCAAAGGAAAAATCCGCCTTCAGGATGAGTCCAGGAAGCGACCCCTCCGAGTTCTTTTTCAAGCGCCGCGAGCATTGCGTCTCTCTTTTTGCGGTAGAGATCGCAAGCTTCCGCGATATGTGCGTCAAGATCGTATTTTCTCATATATTTGGCAACAGCAAGCTGAACGAGTCCCGGAGCGTTGATAGTCTGATTGTCCTTTTCAGCACCGAAAGCCTGCATGATTTCCTTGCTGCCAATAGCATAGCCGATACGCACGCCCGGTGTTACAATCTTGGAAAGTGAACCGGCGAATATAACGTGTCCCGTCTTATCGAGGCTCTTGATGGAAGGAATGTAATTACCCGAATAACGGAGTTCGAAGTAAGGGCTGTCTTCGAGAATGACAACATCGTACTTCACTGCAAGATCATACATCGCCTTACGTCTCTCGAGCGTAGTCTCGATACCCATTGGGTTTGAGAAAGTTGCAATTGTGTATATTAGCTTTACTTTCGGGTCGGCTTTTAGTGCTGCTTCGAGAGCTTCGGGAACTATACCATCCTCATCGGTCTTGACGCCGATGACATTGGCTTCATAGCTCCTGAATGCGGTAATGGCTCCGCCG
>JAAWDW010000027.1 GCA_022793975.1 Bacillota bacterium | reverse complement strand
GTAACCTGTTTCTTCCACCTGCTGCATAGCGCTTTCGAGCTTGTCGTACGCTTTCTTGGCCGCGGCAAATTCACGCAGAAGAGAGAAGAACTGCGAATCGTTTTTCACCTCGTGCTCCATAAGCTCTTCTACCACCTTGTAAAAAAGTCCGTCCGCCATATTCACATTTACATCTATGCTGCCTGTAGCAAGGTCTATATTTTCTACTTCGACACTCTCAACGATATCGCCGTCTGCAAGTGTGGCTATGCTCCTCTTAACATCGTCAATACTGCTGAAATTTCCGGCCCATTCCTGCATAGCGGAAATTATAGTGGCCTTTATCCAGTGTTCTTCGGAAAGGCCTTCCGTAAATCCCGGAAGATAGAAGTTTATCTGACTTACAGGGAACTGATTAAGTGCTTCACCGAGAATATTATTAAGAGCGGAAACATTCATATGGGCGCAGTCTGTAGGTATAACAGGCACGCCGTATCTTGCCCTCATATCATCCGCAAGCCCTTGTACAAGCTCACTTTCCGGCTCTGTTGTATTAAGCACCACTACAAAAGGCTTGCCTATTTCCTTAAGCTCGTTTACCGTGCGTTCCTCCGCACCTTCGTAACCGTCGCGCGGCAGATCGCCTATACTTCCGTCTGTCGTTACTACTATTCCTATCGTGGAATGATCACGTATAACCTTGCGTGTGCCGAGTTCGGCAGCTTCCGTAAACGGCATCTTTTCTTCCTGCCACGGTGTTGCCACCATACGCATTTTGCCTTCTTCCATATGACCGATGACACCCGGCACTATGTAGCCCACGCAGTCAACCATGCGCAGCTTCATATTAACATTCCCCGGAAGAGTAACAGCTACTGCTTCCGCCGGTACAAACTTAGGCTCCGCCGTCATTATCGTCTTTCCCGCTCCGCTCTGCGGCATCTCGTCCGTAATTCTCTGCTTTACATACGCGTTTGTCAGATTAGGCATTACGAGAAGATCCATAAATCTCTTGATAAATGTGGATTTGCCGCTCCTCACAGGACCTACAACTCCAAGATAGATATTACCCTGTGTTCTCTCCGCAATGCTTTCATATATATTGGTCTTCTCATTTATATCCAAAATAAAAACCTCCCATATACTATAAGTAATACAAGTATACTGAGAGGTTTTGCGTTTTATGAATACTTTTTAATAATAAATTCGGCAAGTCCGATATAAACTTAGGACATCATCAAACATCATTCAGTTTACGTATTTCTCTGCCGGCAAGTGCAAGAATACTCACTGCAAATCCGCAGATGCCTGTGCAGAGAAACATCGCAGACATTCCGCAGCCGGCTCCGCTGCCGACAAGCTGTGAAAGCATTCCTGCCAAAGCCGAGCCTGAACGCATAAACGGCTCAAACACATAGTCCGCAAGGTAACCGCCGAGAATGAGTCCTACCGGCACCGTGCCATACTGCACGGCATTTCGTACAGCAAACACTCTACCCTGCATTTCACTTGGTACTCGTTTGTAAAGTATAGTGTTCTGGCCCGCTGTGATAAACGGTATCGGCAGACTCGCAAAGACAGCCGCCAGCGACCAGCCTAATACATTCGTACTCACTGCCATAACCATATCGCCAAAAAGAAACGACATCGCCGTCGCTGTAAAAATCACAGTTGCCGTGCGCCTGCTCTCTTTTTTAAGGGAAACAATCACCCCGCCTATAATGCCACCTGCCCCCATAAATGCGTTAACAGTTCCGAGAACTATACTGTCCCCTCCGCTCCTTGCAAGTATCATCGGTGATAATATATTCTCATATGTAAGCCGTGAAAAGAAGTTTACAACAGCCATAACAAGCATCATATACAGTATTCCTTTCTCTGTTCTGAGAAAGTGAAAGCCCTCAGCCGTGCCCGCAAACGGAGATACATATTCATTTATTTCTATCTGTTCAGGTATATGAATTGCAAATAAAAGCACACAAAAAGCTACAGCAAAACTTGCAAGATCTACGATCAGAATCAGCGGTAATCCTCCCGCAGTAAAGAGCACCGCTGCAAGCATGGGACTGAAAACCACGACAAGATTCTCTGAAAATGAATTCATTCCACTCACATTCGCTATTTTTTCACGCGGCACGAGTTTACCAACGGCAACCGCCGATGCAGGCTGCTGAAAAGCCGTGGCAACCCCCATTACTGTATTCACTGCGTAAATAAAGCCCACGGAAAGCCTGCCCGTAAGAGCCCGTGCAAGTACAATGAGCGTACCTGCCGCTGCGGCACTGTCTGCTGTGAGCATTATCCTCTTCTTGCCGTGCCTGTCCACGAAAACGCCGACAAACATACTGATGATAATGTAAGGCACATAATTACAAAACGAAAGTATTGAAACGAGAAAGGCAGAGCCGCTCCGCTCATATGCCCATAAAACAAGCGCGAACGCAGTCATCGAACTGCCGAGCTGCGACACGCCCTGACTTAACCATAAAATTATAAATTTCTTAAAACCATTATCCATTGAACTCACTCCTATTTATTCCCTGTACTGATCAGTACATTTACGAAGACATATATGTTTTCCAAATCATAAAATTGCTATATGCAGTTTGCATACTGTATTTGTAAAATACACTTATATTTAAGTGCTTTGCAAAATATATATTTATGAATAAATAAGTACAAAATCCAATGGCGGACGAATCATTCTTCTCTCTGTACAAACTTCGTCCTATCCATTAAACTTTGTACAGAGTTTCTTGCTCAAATTGATTATTATGCAGCGCACCGCTCTCACCTCCGTTTCTCATTTTCTCATATCTATCTACTGCTGTTATTATATAATACAGGCGGCCAGCGCCGCCCTTCTTATCATTTATAATTTTATTTTATATCTCATATTTTACGCTCTCTGTTTTATGCGTCCCACAAGACTGAACGTGTTTGATGATATTATTTCGACATCAACAAAATTTCCTATCATATCTTTTGTACCTGCGAAGTTCACAAGCTTAAATGTATCGGTACGCCCCGAAAGGTTTACCATTCCCGGCTGCGGCTTTTCTATCTTATCACCCTGATCACGCTTACTGAGTCCCTCGACAAGCACACGCTCTGTCTTTCCTACATATTCCGCATTCTTGGCCGCCGAAGCAGCGTTTATAACTTCAACAAGCTCATTAAATCGCTTGTGTTTGATTTCTTCCGGTATCTGGTCATCATATTTCTCAGCAGGAGTACCTTTCCTTATAGAATATAGAAATGTAAACGCCGAATCATACTGTACCTTTTTGCACAGATCGATTGTTTCAGCAAAGTCCTCTTCGGTCTCTCCCGGAAAACCTACGATAATATCAGTCGTAAGTGCAATTCCCGGCACGGCTGCGCGCAGCTTATCGATAAGCGCAAGATAATCCTCTTTGCTGTATTTTCTGTTCATTCTCCGGAGTACTTCGCTGCTTCCTGACTGCACCGGCAGATGCAGAAATTTGCATATTTTATCGCACTTTGCGTACGCTTCTATGAGCTTATCCGAAAGATCTTTGGGGTGCGATGTCATAAAGCGTATGCGTTCAAGTCCTTCTATGCTGTTTATCATATACAAAAGGTCTGTAAAATCAGCAATGCCGGATCCGTTCTCGTACTCGCCTTTATACGAATTAACATTCTGGCC
>JAAWDW010000026.1 GCA_022793975.1 Bacillota bacterium | reverse complement strand
ATGTCTGCGCATAACAAGCTTTATACAGTGCTTAAAATAGACGAAGGTGTTAATATCGGAGCTGTAAAGATAAGAATACGTTCACTTAAAGCAGCAATAGAAGAACGGAAGAAAAACGGCATTGTACATAAAGAGGACTATTCGCCGTATGAGAGAAAAATGTTTACGACGGCGATGAAGGATGAATATACGATACTGGTGCCGCAGATGTCGCCTATACATTTCAGGCTTATAGAATCTGCGCTTGAGGCCTGCGGGTACAAGGCAGTGCTTCTTCCTCCAGTAGATAAGAATGCGGTTGAAGAAGGACTGAAATATATAAACAACGATGCGTGTTATCCGGCGATTGTATCGCTCGGTCAGGTTATATCTGCGCTTAAGTCGGGCAGGTTTGACCTGAACAGAACTGCTGTGTTTATGTCGCAGACTGGAGGAGGATGCAGGGCATCAAATTATATACCGCTTTTAAGAAAAGCGCTTGCGGAGCTTAATATGCAGCAGATTCCGGTAATATCGGTAAATATGGTAGGTCTTGAGAAAAATCCGGGATTTAAAATGTCAATAGCGCTTATAAAACGCTGCCTTATGGGGCTTGTTTACGGCGATATGTTTATGAAGGTGCTGTATGCAACAAGACCGTATGAAGCAGAAAAAGGAGCGGCCGATGCTCTTTACGAAAAATTTGTGGAAGAATCGCGAGATATAATCGTAAAGGCAAATTATTATAAGTTTAAAAAGCATCTGACAGAAATAGTAAAAGCGTTTTCCGAACTTCCTCTGAGAGATGTAAAGAAACCGCGTGTCGGTGTTGTCGGAGAAATTCTTGTAAAGTATCATCCGAATGCGAATAATGACATAGTGGGAATAATAGAGAGTGAAGGCGGCGAAGCCGTGGTACTGGACTTAATAGATTTTTTCTTGTACGGAATGCACAGCAAAGAGTTCAATTATAAAAACCTTTCCGGCAAGTATATAACAATGATAATGAACAAAGCGGCGATAGCGTTTGTAGAAACATTCAGAAAACCTTATCGTGATGCTCTCCGCGGCAGCAAGTTCCTGCAGCCTTCACATATAGAAGAAACCGCGGAAAAGGCATCGGAAATAATTTCGATAGGAAATCAGTGCGGTGAGGGCTGGCTGCTCACAGGAGAAATGGTTGAGCTAATAGACAACGGCATTGAAAATATCGTTTGTCTGCAGCCGTTTGCGTGTCTGCCGAATCATGTTACGGGCAAGGGAATGATGAAAGCGCTCAGGAAGAGAAATCCGTACGCAAACATTACGGCGATAGATTATGATCCGGGAGCTTCAAGTGTAAATCAGCTCAACAGAATTAAACTTATGATGTCTACTGCGCACAGGAATTTTGAAAAGCGCAGCGAAACAGTAAAATAACACCGTTATCTTTTATCTGCCAATCAGATAAAAACCGCCGGAAAATCCGAGGAATATTCCTCGGATTTTCTATTTGTATTTTGCACCTGGCATTTTGCAATTTTTCGGTGAAAAAGTTTTTTTATTGCAATAATGGACCGGTAGGTGTATAATAAAATACGAAAATTTTTAAGTTAGGGGGTGTCTCCATGGGAAGACACGGCACGATAGCGGGAAGAAAAGCGGCACAGGATTCGAAAAGAGCTGCACTTTTTACAAAATATGCAAGAGCAATAATGGTAGCGGCAAAGGCCGGCGGAGATCCCGAATATAATCCGACTCTCAGAGTCGCAATTGAAAAAGCAAAGGGCATAGGAATGCCTAACGATAATATCAATAGAGCTGTAAAAAAAGGAACGGGAGAACTAGCGGGAGAAACTTACGAAGAACTCTCGTTTGAAGGCTACGGACCGGGAGGCGTTGCTGTAATAGTAGACGCGCTTACAGACAACAAAAATAGAACTACCGCTGCTGTACGTTCCACATTCGATAAACACGGCGGCAACCTCGGAACACCGGGCTGCGTTTCTTATATGTTTGCAAGAAAAGGCGTTATTATCATTGAAAATGACGGCAGTATTGATGAAGATACAATGCTCGAAGCGGCACTTGAAGCGGGTGCGGACGATATGACGGCGTCGGAAGACAGCTTTGAAATAGTGACGGATCCGGCGGTATATACGGATGTGCATAAAGCGCTTACAGACGCAGGATATGAGCTTGTTGAATCTGATATAGAATATGTGCCTTCTATGGAATCGGCACCAACAAATCCGAGCGATATTAAAAGTTTAAGAAAAATGATTGAAGTGCTCGAAGACAATGACGATGTACAGAAAGTACATACAAACTGTTCAATTGATCTTTACGAGGAATAATTAAACAAAATTTTCATTAAATTAGCTGTTTAAAACAGCACAAAACAAAGTAAAATATAAGTAAATCCTGAAATGTTCGTTTGGGAATCATAAAAGAACCTACACTTTTAATTCGGGAATTCGAGTCTTTGTCAGCCTATGTCAAGCCTCCTTTGAGTGGAAGACAGAAGCGGGAGCAGGATACCCACCTATCTAAGGATAGGGCGTCTTTTATATCCTGACGGCATATCGGGATTACTTTATTTATAGGAGGATCAAGATTTGAAACCATTGAAACCGGCAGAAATACTGGACGTATCAATAGAAACATCGGTGACAAAAGCAGGCGGTAGCTTTGGCAAATTGTTTGTACTCGCATTTTTGGCAGGTGCGTTTATATCGTTTGCAGCGGAAGGAAGCAATATGGCGGCTTTTAATCTTCTCGCATCGCCGGATACATACGGACTCGGAAAACTTGTTGCAGGCATTGTTTTCGGTACAGGGCTTATGCTTGTAGTACTGTGCGGCGGCGAACTGTTTACGGGGAATACGCTCATAATTGCAGCCGTAGCCGATAAAAGAGTAACAATCAGAAAAATGCTCAGAAACTGGATAGTGGTTTATGCAGGTAATCTGGCCGGGGCACTTTTTATAGCGTGTCTTATGAATTATTCGGGGCTTTTTTCAAGCGGCGTTGCTATGCTCGGTGCGGTTACGGTAAAAATTGCGGCAGGTAAAGTCGGTCTGTCGTTCGGGCAGGCGTTTGTTCTTGGTATTATGTGCAACTGGCTCGTTTGTCTGGCAGTATGGCTTTCTTTCGGAGCCGACACAATGGCAGGCAAGATGCTGGGTATATTCTTTCCGATTTCACTGTTTGTAACGAGCGGTTTTGAGCACAGCATAGCAAATATGTATTACATACCCGCGGGAATCATCGCTAAAGCTAATGATACTTTTGCGGCCCTTTCGGGGGTTTCTGCCGAAGCACTTGCAAATTT
Organism: Bacillota bacterium; assembly: GCA_022793975.1. Lineage (GTDB taxonomy): Bacteria > Bacillota > Clostridia > Peptostreptococcales > Anaerovoracaceae > QAKD01. The sequence continues at coordinate 525 of JAAWDW010000026.1, read as the reverse complement.
GAACTGGGTAAGTTTTTTTACGGCAAACTTAATTCCGGTAACACTGGGAAATATGGTCGGAGGCTGCATATTTGTGGCAATGGCATATTTTTATGCATACAAGAAAGCATGAGCAGGCAGGATTATACAGCAGCTTAGATAAATTAAGCAGCAGATTTCGTTTTTATAAAGCAATAAAATTAAAAATTAAAATAAGTATTGAAATTTTCACATAAATCATTACAATAATAATAGGGTCAGTGTATTTTGACTCTATTATTTTTTATGGTAAAAATGAAAGGGAATCAGTTATGAAAAAACAATTCACCTTGCGCGGACTGATAATCGGAGGCATAGGAGCTATCGTGCTTACTATGAGTTCTATGTTTGTGGCTCTTAAACTGAGTTCGCTTCCGTGGCCTATAATGTTTGTGGCCCTTGTATCGATGTTCGCGCTTAAAGCGTGCGGAAACACCAATATTAACGAGATAAATGTCACGCACACTGCAATGAGTGCAGGCGCGATGGTAGCGGGAGGACTCGCAT
>JAAWDW010000025.1 GCA_022793975.1 Bacillota bacterium | reverse complement strand
TCACCCACTTCTGTACATGAAGGTTCTTTCGTTACCGTACCCTCATTCCATACGTGCGCATCTGTATTATCCGTATAATCGTCTGTATAGCTGTGTCCGCATCTGCTGCAGGTATAAGTCGTATATCCCTGCATTATACATGTAGGCTCTGTTACAACGGCTTCATAACTATGACCGAGTGCTTCAACCACATCTCTGGTCTGAATTCCGCCGCAGCGGAGACACTGATAAACAGTATAACCGCCCTCTGTACAATTAGCCTCCAATGATTCTGCAACAATCTCATCATGTGCAAGTTCATCAACATGTTCTTCATAGTTGTGTCCGCATTCACAAGTATATGTGATGTCCGCAGGACCTCCGCACATACCGTTGACATCAGCCTTGTAGCTGTGGATATGCTCTTCGACATCACTGTCATTATCAGTATCGGTAGCATCACCGTTTCCTTCTTCCGAAGGTTCGGAGCCGCCTTTATTGTCATCGTTTTCGATTACAGCGTCTCCGTTTTCAGTCTCATTATTTGCTTCATTTTTGTGATTGTTATTGCTGTCACTTACCACTGCGGTAATTTCATCCGCATCAGTACCTGCAAAAGCCGGTACCGCAAGTGTGCATACCATCATCATTGCAAGAAGCATAGCAAGACTGCATTTAGTCATTTTTCTTAATTTCATGCTATTTTTCCTTTCTTTGCTCTGAATCTCGGATGCAAAGTATCCGGCGGCCGGGCTGGCATAGCTTACTCAGCTTTAGCCCCCTTAGCTTTGCGTCCCGTCGTTTCCAACGGTTTGCTAATTTTGCAGCCGGGCTGTCATGCCAAATTACCCAAAGGTATATCGGTTTAGACCCCATAGTTTTGCGTCCCGCAGTTTCCCGCGGTTTGCCAAAATTAGCAACCGGGCTGTCATGTCGATACCCCTATTGGTATACGATTTAGACCCCATAGTTTTGCGTCCCACCATTTCCGGTGGTTTGCCCAAAATTCGCAGCCGGGCTGCCGTATCAAAATACCCGAAGGCACATTGGTTTAGGCCCCATAGCTTTGCGTCCCGCAGTTTCCCGCGGTTTGCCAAAAAAAGGTTGTGCTTTGATTAAAGATTATTTCTGCTCATTCATAGGCACTTCTCCTTTCGGTTGGATTCTCATCCAATTACACAAAGGTAATAATGCTACCTATACACTATAATTATATTCACGGAAAATTGCAAAGTCAATAATTTAAACCTATATTTTGCTTATGCCGCACACATAAATAAAAACCCTTCGCCTCTATACACAAAAAGAGACTCGGTACTCCGAGCCCCCTTTTGTTTCTTACTATGTGTTATGTGCTTTCGATATTGTTTATTTAGTTATTGTAGCAGTTGCAGAATATAATTACAAGTAAGAGGAAGAAGAATAATAAGCTGGTATCAATACCTTCATTATTGAGGATACCACATCCGTTTGACATAATTTTTCACCTGCTTCTTAATTAATTTTGTTTTGTAGTATAACATATGCCCCGCGGTAAATAAGTGTTACAGTATTTTTTCGTAATTATATCCGGGCACTGTTATGTCAAATCTACATATACCTTTATACGTGCAGTATCTGCACGCCGTAATATCGCCTGCACGTTTAGGTCGCGCCGCTATTTCTCCGGATAAAAAATTTTCGCAAAGTTCTTTTATCTTCGCATCAAATGCCTCCGAGAGTTCGGAAAACTCCTCCGCACTCATAACGCTTCCTCTGTATGCGAAAGTGCCGGCACTTTGCGAAATGCTTTCCGTATCACTGCTTGCATCCTCTTTTTTTGCTTTTACCTTTTGCAGACCTTCTATAACATCAGAATATCTTTCAAAATCTCCCGCTATGTCAAAAGCATTGCTGCCGCTGTCCACAATTAGACCGTTCATTCTAAATTCCCTTTTTACACTGTCAGAAAGTCTTTCTGCAATATTTTTCCCGCTTATGCCTCCGGCATCTACTTCTGTATCTTTTATGAGAAAATAGAAAATCCCTGCAGGCTCGTACTTTTTATCTCCGTTATTGCCTGCCGAAGCCGCCTTAAGATACAGCATCAGCTGCAGCCTCCAGCCTCCACGTGTTTCTGCGATACTGAATTTCTCATTTCCGGACTTATAATCTATTACTTTTACTGCACCATTTTTAAGTATATCCACACGATCTATCTTGCCCTCGATAAATATGTCTCCGCGCGAAGTCGAAACCTTAACCGGCGGAAAGGCTTTTTCCGCGCTGCGTCCGAATCTTTCCTCAAAAAACATTTTGTCTATACTGCCGCTGCGGCTTTGTAGAACAAGCGCAAAGGCAGCTTCTTTGAGTGATTCTTTCATACGTGTCTGTCTGTAGTCCTCTTCTCCACCATACGAAAAAAGGCCTTCACGATATGCTGATGCAAGTTCATCTATAATTGCGGTTATCACCGTATCTGAGTTTTCACGTGTTATGGTATGCCATTTGGTAACTCCGTTTCTATCTGTTTTTGACATTTCTTCGGAAAACCTCATCAGGCATTCATGATACATATCTCCTATTTCGCGCGCTCCCGCTTCAAATATTCTGCGTTCTTCAGGTCTTAATCCGTATGAAACAAAGTGTGCGAACGGACATCTGCTGTACTTTTCAAGTCTTGACGGACTGAGCACTGCACTATCGATCTCATTTTTCTTGTAAAGCCGACCGGCAAGATCTTCCGGAAGCTTACTCACATTATTTCTGTAAGTAAGCCCCGATGACGCCTCACGGAATTTATCCGCTTCGTTTATTTTATACCAGTCCATAAGCATCCGCCATTCTTCCGCAACGGATCCGCTCTTTTCACGCAATTCGCGTACAAGATGATTCATCGCGCCGTTCCTACTTTCTATTAATGCCATCGGCTCACCGCGGCTGTCAAGATCTCCTTTTACGGAAACGCCGGGGAAAATCTTTTTCACTATATTAAATATTCTTGAAGGTTTCTGCTCGTTTCCTTCGGTATCCGAGCCTGAATAGCTCATATAAAGATAATCTGACGGTGATGACATTGTTCTGTAAATCGCAAGTTTTTCTTCTTTTATTCTAAGCTCATCAAGTTCACTGACTTCAAAATTGTTCTCTGCAAGACGCATTTTTTCATCTTCCGACAGCAGTTCTTCCGCAAGCATCTCCAGCGGCAGAAGTCCGTCATTTGCGCCAAGTACAACAAGTGCCTTCACCTTTCCGCTTCGGGTCCTCTGCATTGTTCCCATTACCAGTCCGTCCGCAGCAGGCGGAAGCATACCGACTTCTGCTGTTTCAAACCCTGCACGCACTAGTTCGGAAAACGTCTTCATTGAATGACTCTCGTCACCTATTGCATTTACTATTTGATCGAGTACCGAAACTACTTCTTCCCATACCTGCGAAAGTTCCTGTGCGGCTGCCGCTTCTCCCGCACTTTCCTTTTCTGCCGCCTCATCCGCTATTCTGCCCGGAAGTCTCGCTGCTTCATTGAGAAAATTATAAAGTGCCTCTGCTCTTGCCGATACTTTTCTGCTCTTTTTGAACTGCGTTTCGAATACACCGATAAAATCACACAGTTCCCTGCGCATTTCTTCAAGTTTTACAAAATCATCTTCACTGTATTCACTTGTTCCGTATTTAAATGGTTTTTTCCACAATGAGCCGCGGATCCTATATTTCACCGCATAATTTTCCAGCTCCTCCGTATCTCCGCGCGTAAACGGTGTGAATCCCGTTTTCAGAAATTCAAACACGTCTTTTGTTCTGTAATCATTTGCTATAATATCAAGCAGGGAGAGAATATAAATTATGACTGGATTTCCAAGAATACTGCGCTTCTCATCCATAAATACATCTATGCCGTACTCGGCAAAAACTCTCTTTATTATTTTTCCGCGTGTGGCAAGATCATTGCAAACTACAAGGATATCCCTGTATCTGAGTCCTTTATCGCGCACAAGATTGGTTATATACGCTGCTGCCGTTTCCGCTTCACTGTAACAGTTTGCTGCTGCAATAAGCGTCACTTGCTCTGATGCGCAGCAGTCATCTGCCGCTGGCCTTGCCGGAATTGCAAAGAGTTCTCTTTCAATAATCGCAGAAGCACTTTCTACATCTTCACGCGGCAAGTCTATCACCGCCGCATCGCCGTCATCTTCCGCAAGCATCATCGTGCTCATTTTGATACCGCGTTCATCCGCCATATCTCGAAAACGCTTTATCATATTGTTTGTAAGGTCAAAAAGCTCACTGTCACGTGATCCTGAATCAGCTGTCATCATTACCGTAACATTGCACACCCCGGCCAGCTGTACAATAAATTCCGCATTTTTCGGCGCAAAATAATCAAAACCCCACACCCATATATCGCGTCCTCGCAGTGTCTTTGACCGTGTTGCCGCGGGAACATACATATCTATATAGTCTTCCGTATCTACAAAAATTCCGTCAATTTTTTCTTCATATCGCTTGTATATCTTCTCTATATCGGTAAGCTTACGCGCAAGAATTTCACCATCCCTCATTCTCGCCCGCATATCCGCAAGCTCATTCGGTTTTACACCGTGTTGTTTTAAATCCGCCAGAAAATTATTAACAAGCTCGGTAAATGAATTTTTCCCGGCAAGTATTCCGTATATACCAAGTTCACCCTTCTCGGCAAGTTCTTCTATAACAGAGGTCAAAAGTATATGTCTGCCGTATTTATCGATTCTGCGCTTCTTTATTCCGCCTGTCTCCGATAATATGCGAAAACCAAGTCTGGATATGCTTATGATTTCCGGGTCTGTAATTCCTTCCGTGCCGAGGCATCGAAAAGCTTCCCTCTCCGCTTCGAGGGTAAATTGATCCGGAACAAGCACTATTGACTTGGTTCTTGTATTTTTAAATATTATTTCCGCTTTGTCTTTATTTTCTCTTCCGTAGAGTATGCGCAGCATCTTTTTTCTCCTTAATATACTTATGCCAGGATTTCAAGAAGTTCTTCCGCGCTGTTTATGACAAAATCAGGAGCATCCTGTCCATTTTCCGGAATTTCTCCCGCAGATGCCGCCTCCGACCAACCCACAAGCGCCGCTTTTATACCCGCATTATGCGCACAGCGTATATCAAATTTGCTGTCACCTATCATTATCGCCTCTTCTGCCGAAATGCCAAGTTTTTCAAGTGCAAGCAGCGCAGGTTCGGGATCGGGTTTGTGCCTTTGCGTATCATCGCATGTTACTATCACATCAAAATATCTGGCAAGATCATACTTTTCAAGTGTATTCACAGTACTTGATGTCAGTCTCGATGTCACTATGGCATTAAAAATTCCCAGTGTTTTCAGTTTTTTTATCAACTCATCCATTCCTTCGTAAAGCTCAATTTTCTCGAAAAAAATGTCCTTTTGATAATTTCTGTATATATTTATGCACTCTTCCGACTGACCTGGAAACCATTTTTCCATACTGGTCACGAGAGGCTCTCCGAATGTTGCAAGAATTTCTTCCTCTGTTCTGCTTCCGCCTTTTATTCTGAACACTTCTTGCCACGACTCAAGTATCAGTTTATTCGTATCAAATATCGTACCGTCAAAATCAAACAGCACCGCTTTTATGTTTTTCACTGCTTCAATCCTTTCATCGTCAATGCAACCTTCTGTTTATCGTAATCCACGGACAGAATCTTCACCTTTACAGTATCCCCCACGGAAACAACATCCAGCGGATGCTTTACATATCTATCGGAAAGCTCAGAAATATGAACAAGTCCGTCATTCTTGACGCCAATATCGACAAATGCCCCGAAATCCACAACATTTCTCACCGTTCCGCTCATTTCCATATCAGGTTTAAGGTCCTCGAAATTCCTTACGTCGTTTCTGAACACAACAGGGGGAGCATCTTCTCTCGGATCGCGTGCGGGCTTCTTAATTTCTTCAACTATATCGCGAAATGTCATTTCACCTATCTCAAGCTCCGCCGCCATTTTGCCGATAGCCTTTCCGAGATTTTTGTTTGGTGCGCTCTCGGATTCCTTTTCTTGTTTCTTCATTTCTCTGGAAAGCTCCGCAAGCACAGCAAGTCCTTTACCGCGTGTTGTGATATCCGACTTTTCAAAGCCTTTTTTATCTTCAACCTTATACACTTCACATATGCGCTCTTCTATGTCACGCGCGCCTCCGCGCGCAATTGCCGCTTTATCTATTCCCAGTTTCTCCAGCATTTTATCTGCCGCTTTGTATGATTCCGGGTGCACCGCAGTAGCATCCAGAGGATTTTTGCCGCCGTTTATTCTCATAAATCCGGCACACTGATTATATGTTTTCTCTCCGAGTTTTGCCACTTTAAGAAGTTGTTTTCTTTCTGTAAATCTGCCGTTTTCTTCACGGTAAGCAACGATATTCTTCGCTATCGTCATATTTATACCCGCTATGTACGAAAGCAGTGACGGTGAAGCTGTATTGAGATCTACACCTACTCTGTTTACGCAGTTTTCAACAACATTCGTCAGAGCCTTATCGAGAAGCGTCTGATTGATGTCATGCTGATATTGTCCCACCCCAATATGTTTCGGCGATATCTTTACGAGTTCCGCCAGCGGATCCTGCAGCCTTCTGCCGAGTGACATCGCACCTCTTGTTGTGACATCAAGGTCGGGATATTCCTCGGTTGCAAGCTTCGATGCAGAATATATCGATGCTCCCGCTTCATTTACGATAGTGTATTTTACATCATAATCATTTTTGGTAAGGAAGTTTGCCACGACTTCTTCTGTTTCACGGCTTGCTGTACCGTTACCGATTACGATTGTATTTATCTTAAATTTTTCTATAAGTTTTTTTAATACCGCTTCCGTACCCGCAATATCATGCTTCGGCTCCGTCGGGTAAATCGTGGTATATGCTGCAAGTTTTCCCGTTTCACTCAGCACTGCTACCTTGCATCCCGTTCTGTAGCCGGGATCAATGGCTATGATGCGAGCGCCGCTGACAGGCGGCGCCATCAGCAGCTTTTCGGTATTCTTAGCAAACACCTTTACCGCTTCGGCTTCGGCTCTTTCTGTGAGCATATTTCTCATTTCTCTTTCTACAGAAGGTGCCATAAGTCTCTTATAAGCATCGGCAATTGTCGCTGTAAGAAGACTGTGAACAGCGGCCTTTTCATTTGTGATAACACTCTTCGCGATTGCTGCTGTTATATCCTCTGCAGGTGCATTCACTTTTACTTTAAGTTTCTTTTCCTTTTCGCCCCTGTTTATGGCCAGTATACGGTGATTCGGTATTTTGGCAATGCTTTCCGCATATTCATAGTACATTTCGTATACCGTCTGTTCTTCAGGGTCCTGCGCTTCTGTCACAATAACACCAGCCGCTGACGTTTTTTCGCGTACAAGCACCGTCATTTCGGCGTCATCCGATATCATTTCTGCTATAATGTCACAAGCGCCCTGCACCGCTTCCGCTTCGTCGGCAACACGTTTTGCGTCTTCGATATCTGCACTTTCAGGGGTTATGTACGGCGCGGCCAGAGCCGAGATAACAGACGCAGCTTGTTTTTCATCTGCCGCACCCTCGCTCTGCGCCAGAAAAGCAAGAGCCAGCGATTCAAGTCCTTTCTCTCTCGCTTTTGATGCCCTTGTTGCTTTTTTCTGTTTATATGGTTTGTAAAGATCTTCTACTCGCTGCAGTAACTCTGCCTCTTCAATTTCAGCTTTTAATTCATCTGTCAGTTTGCCCTGCTCATCTATGAGTCTTATTACCTCTTCCTTTCTCTCCTCGAGATTTCTGAGATACATAAGGCGCTCCTCCATATCGCGAAGCGTAACATCCGAAAGTCCGCCCGTTGCTTCCTTTCTGTAACGCGCTATAAATGGTATAGTATTGCCCTCATCTATGAGTGCAACTGTATTTTCTACCTGCGATATTTTAATTTGAAACTCACCTGCGAGTTTTTCCGTTATATTCATTCCGTTCCTCTTGTTCTTTTTTCTTTGGCCCGTTTATCTTGCCTTAAGCTTCTCATTTATGAAGTAATCAATGTCACCGTCCATTACCGCCTGCACATTTCCTATCTCTGCACCGGTCCTATGATCTTTTACCATAGTATACGGCTGGAATACATATGAGCGGATCTGGCTTCCCCAGGTGTTCTGTGCAAAATCTCCTTTGAGTTCCTTGATGTTTTCCTTATGCTCCTGCTCAGCAAGCTCTGTAAGCTTGGACTTCAATATCTTCATTGCCATATCTCTGTTCTGGTGTTGGCTGCGCTCATTCTGACATTTCACCACAATTCCTGTCGGAATATGAGTAATCCTTATTGCGGAATCGGTCTTGTTTACATGCTGACCGCCGGCTCCACTTGAGCGGTAAGTATCCACTCTTATATCCTCCGGATCGATTTCTACATTTATGTCATCCGCAATTTCCGGCGTGACTTCTATCTTCGAGAACGAAGTTTGACGCTTGCCTTGTGCATTAAACGGTGAAATTCTCACCAGTCTGTGCACACCACGCTCATTTTTAAGATATCCGTAGGCATTTTCACCCTCAACAAGCATTGTTGCGCTCTTTATACCTGCTTCGGTATCATCCTGCAAATCTAGCATTCTAACAGAATACCCTCTCTTTTCGGCCCAGCGTGTATACATACGCAGAAGCATCTCCGCCCAGTCCATAGCATCAACACCGCCCGTACCAGCATGCACCGAAAGTATAGCATTGCTCGCATCGTATTCACCATCGAGCAGTGTTCTGAGCCGCAGTTCCTCCGCTGCTTTTTTATATTCTTCATATGCCGATGCGGCCTCTGCCGCCATCTCAGAAGCCCCTTCCGCATCACCGCTTCTCTCGCTGTCTTCGGCCATTTCTATCATAACTTCGATATCGTCAAGCACAGATACAAGTTTCTCGTATCCAGCTATTGTATTTTCAAGCGATTTTTTCTCTTTCAGAAGTTTCTGTGCCTTTCCCTGATCATTCCAGAAGCCATCCTCTTCCGTTTCCTTATTTATCTGCTCCAGTTTACTCTTAAGACCTTCAAGGTCAAAGAGAGTCACCGACTTCTGTCAGATTTATCCTTGCCTGAGGCAATTCGGACTTAATATTGTCAAGTTCTATCACAAGTCTCTCTCCTTTTCTTAGTATACGGTGTGCCTAACTTCCGGCACTTATAACTTTGCCATGCAAATTGTTTTTCGCACAGATCCCACCATTTCATTAAGATATCTTAAAATCCTATCTCCATTTAAAAACAATAAAGATATCTTCATCAATTAAAAAACATAGATTTACCACTAAATTTGTGCTATAGCTATCTTTTTTATTTAACTTCTATTGTTCACGTCCGCAGCAGTTTTTGTACTTCTTGCCACTGCCACAAGGACACGGATCATTTCTGCCGACTTTTGCTTCTGCGCGCTTGTAAGTTTCCGGCTTGTTTTCGCGTGGAGCCGCCGGCTGCGCCGGCATATCGCCCGACGAAACACTGTATGCAGCCGCAGAGCCACTCTGCTTTCCGCTGTCAAAATCCTCTTTCTGCTCACGACCACCCTCAATTACCTGCTTTCTCTCGGTATTTGTCTGTACGGTTACGTTATAGCAGAAACGCACGGTCTGTTCTTTAATATCTCCTATCATAAGTTCAAACATATCAAAGCCTTCGCTTGCATACGCTGCCGCAGGATCCTGCTGTCCGAGTGCACGCAGGCCAATGCCGTTCTTGAGCTGATCCATATCATCTATATGATCCATCCAATGGTTGTCAACCACTCTGAGAAGTATCATTCTTTCAAGCTCTCTCATCCTATCGGCTCCGATTTCAGCTTCTTTCTCTTCATAGAGTTTTTCAAAATCTGTGTATACACGTTCCTTCAGGCTTTCGGATGTCAGACTTTCAATTTCTTCCTTTGTATATGAAGGCGCTTCATATCTCTGACATAGTTTTGTAAGCCCACTCCACACTGTATCAAGATCCCATTCTTCAGGGAATCTTGACGCGATTACTACAGGATCTATAATTTCATCGACAAGCCCCTGCACCATATTCATAATGTAATGTCTGAGGTCCTCGCCGAAAAGCACTCTTCTTCTTTCATCATATATTATTTCACGCTGCTTATTCATCACATTGTCGTACTGCAGCACATATTTTCTGATTGAGAAATTGCGACCTTCTACTCTTTTCTGAGCATTTTCCACAGATTTTGTGAGCATTCCCGCTTCTATGGCCTCATCCTCTGCAACACCGAGCTTTTCTACAATTCCTTGAATCCTCTCGCCGCCGAAGAGTCTCATCAGCTCATCTTCAAGAGAAATAAAGAACTGTGTCTGACCCGGATCGCCTTGACGACCGGAACGTCCTCTGAGCTGATTATCTATACGTCTCGACTCGTGTCTTTCCGTACCGAGTATACAAAGACCGCCAAGTTCACGCACCTGCTCCTGCTCACCCGCTCTCTCGATTTTAAATTTTTCGTGGAGTTCATTAAACTTTTCTCTGGCAGCCAGCATTTCGGGATCGTCCGACTGTACGAAACTGGTTGCAAACGATATCTGTTCGTCGCTGTATTCGAGCTTTTTCATCTCGCGCTTTGCTTCAAACTCAGGATTGCCTCCGAGTATAATATCGGTACCTCTTCCTGCCATGTTAGTCGCAATCGTTACTGCTCCCAGTCTTCCGGCTTCAGCAACAATCTCCGCTTCCTTATCATGCTGTTTTGCATTGAGAACATTGTGCTTTACGCCTCTCTTCCGCAGCATATCCGATATCTTTTCCGAATTCTCTATAGAAATCGTACCCACAAGCACAGGTTGTCCTGTCTGATGCACTTCAGTTATCCTATCGGCGATAGCCTTGTACTTGCCCGATTCCGTTGCATATATACTATCATTCAAATCTGTTCTGATAACAGGCTTATTCGTCGGGATCTCAATAACCTGCATATTGTATATATCCATAAACTCGTCTTCTTCAGTCTTGGCTGTACCCGTCATACCAGCAAGTTTTCCGTACATTCTAAAATAGTTTTGCAGCGTAATCGTTGCCAGAGTTTTTGACTCAGACTGAACGAGTACACCTTCCTTCGCCTCAATTGCCTGATGAAGCCCGTTTGAATATCTTCTTCCGAACATCAGTCGTCCTGTGAATTCGTCTACAATAATAATCTCTCCGTCACGCACCACATAATCGACATCTCTCTTCATCATATTTCTCGCTTTGAGAGCCTGGAGCACGTGATGATTTATTTCCATATTTTCAGGGTCTGAGAAATTCTCGACATTAAAGAATTTTTCACACTTGGCAACACCATCCTCCGTTAGCGATATAGACTTTTCCTTTTCGTCAGTTACGAAGTCCTCCTCAATTCTGAGTCCCGTCACAAATTTATCGGCAATGCTGTATAGCTCAGTCGATTTATCTCCTTGACCCGAAATAATAAGCGGTGTTCTTGCCTCATCCACGAGAATAGAGTCAACCTCGTCTACAATAGCATAATTAAGTTCACGCTGCATCAAATTTTCCTTATATATCACCATATTGTCGCGCAGATAATCAAATCCGAACTCATTGTTTGTACCGTATGTTATATCGGCAAGATACGCATCACGTCTCTCCTGCTGAGTTATACCGTGAATAACACAGCCCACGGTAAGTCCGAGGAATGTATAGAGCTTTCCCATCCACTCACAGTCACGCTTGGCAAGATAATCATTGACTGTTACAACATGTACGCCTTTTCCCGTCAGCGCATTCAGGTATGCGGGGAGCGTTGCCACAAGTGTCTTTCCTTCACCTGTCTTCATTTCGGCAATGTTACCCTGATGAAGTACCACTCCGCCTATAAGCTGTACACGGAAATGTTTAATACCGAGACTTCGCTGCGCACCCTCACGTGCCACCGCAAAAGCTTCAGGCAAAAGCGCATCTATGTCCTCCCCATTTGCCAGCCTTTCTTTAAATTCTGCTGTCTTTTCGCGCAGCTCGTCATCAGTGAGTGCCTGCATCGTTTCATCATAAGCCTCAATTTTATCCACGATTTTCTCTATTTTCTTTATTTCTCTGGAATTCATATCACCAAAGATTTTTTCCAAAAGTCCCATTTTTTCTCCTTATTCTCCTTTCAAATCCCTTTACTCTTCCTCTTGTTCCGGCTTTTCTTCTATTATAAAATTCGCTTCAAGCGCTTTCTTCTCATCTGCTTTTGTAACACGCACATGAAAGATCTTATTTGCCGTCTCATATGTAAATGTATCACCGACTTTCGGCAGATTATCAAGCGCGGAAACTATAAATCCGTTGACAGTTGTAGCGTCAATATCGTCATCCTCTTCATCAAAGAAATCAAGCACTTTATCAATATTTGCAGAGCAGAGTACGCGGTAACTACCGTCGCGCATCTGAATTATATCTTGGCTCACCTGCACATCGTGTTCATCATAAATTTCTCCGACAAGCTCCTCAATAATATCCTCCATCGTTACGATACCCTCCGTACCGCCGTACTCATCCACAACTACAGCGATATGGGTCTTTACCTGCTGCATTTTCTTAAGCAGCACCGATATTTTTATCGAACCGGCCACAAAAACTACTTGTTTTACATATTCGGCAACTGTCTTTTTGGTGCCGTATATTTCATTGTAAAAATCCTTTTGATTTAATACACCGAGGATATTGTCTATCTCGTCTTCATATACAGGAAGTCTGGAAAAGCCCGTCTTTCTGAAAAGCTCCGCAATCTCCTCTTCCGGCGTTGTCACATCTATCGCCGCAAGATCCACACGCGGTGTAAGCACATCCCATGCATCAAGGTCGTTAAATTCGATAGCATTCTGTATCAGTTCCGACTGCTCTTCATCTATACCGCCTTCGGTCTCCGCTTCTTCAATTATGGTTATAAGTTCTTCTTCCGTAATCGTGTTATCCGCATCGAGTTTAAAAAGCTTCGATATGAGTTTTTTCCACGCTGAGAATACTGCGCTTACCGGTGTGAGCAAAATCATCAATAAACGTATGATTCGTGCAGAAAACATCGCAAATTTCTCCGGAGTTTCCTTAGCTATATTCTTAGGTGTTATTTCTCCGAATATAAGCACTACCACCGTAATAACAGCTGTAGCGACCGTGGCTCCAATATCCGCCCCGTAGAGATTCACAAAAAGTACCGTTGCTATCGCTGTCATCCCTATGTTTACTATATTATTTCCGATAAGTATTACGGAAAGCAGCTTATCGTACTCATCGGACAGTTTTATGACGAGTTTTGCTTTTTTGTTCCCGTCATTTGCCATATTCTTTACTCTGATTCTGTTCAGTGAAGTAAACGCCGTTTCCGTTGCCGAAAAATAACCTGACATTATCACCAGAACAACTATTGCTATAACAGACCACATACTATGACTGCCCATCAGGAAAACATTCCCCCTCTGCAAATAAAAATAAATTTCCAATATAATAGTATACCGCATTTTGCGCAAAATGCAAAGTTAAAAGCATATAAAAGCTGAAAATACACATTTAAATGTCAATTTACGGTTTTTCCAAACATAAAAGCGC
>JAAWDW010000024.1 GCA_022793975.1 Bacillota bacterium | reverse complement strand
CTGATTTTGAAAAAGCAGGAAGAACAGATCTTGCAGATGCATATAGGGCTGAGATGGAAGTACTTACGGCATACCTTCCCCAGCAGCTTTCCGCAGATGAAATAGCAAAGATAGTTAAGGAAACTGCAGAAGCTATGGGAATAGACGGCGGCAAGCAGAATATGGGTAAGCTTATGGGAGCCGTTATGGGCAAAGTCAAAGGTGTTGCTGACGGAGGAGAAGTTAAAAAGGCTGTGGAAGCCTTTCTCTCATAATCATCACAGCATAATAAAACAATAACATAGAGATTACAGAACAACCTGATGAACATTCAGGTTGTTTTTTTATATGATGCAGCATAGAATGTTTCGAGGCGTATTGATATTTCAGAGGTGATTCTATGAGTCTTAAAGAAGAATTTATTTTCGATTTTGCCGTAAAAATGCCGAGGATACTTGTCAGCGGAAATGCTGCGGTGCTTGATAATATACAAAAAGTGGTGCTTATTTCGGGAGATCAGATAATAATAAACAGCGGGAAGCGTTTTACAGCTGTTGCAGGCAGAAACCTTGAGATCAGAGAACTGGCAGATCAGAGAATGTATATAGAGGGGGAAATCGATGAGATTCGCTTTTACGGTACATCGCAGGAAGATTAGAGTAGAAGGATTCGGCCTTCACAGGCTTATAACGGAATGTATTGCCAAAGGCATAGTGCTGCAGAATATAAGATTTATATCCGATATAGAAGCCGTTATGTCAATAAGTGCGGAGGATTATCCGCGACTGAAAAAACTTGCGAAAAGCAAATACAGAATAACCGTAAGCTCGGAAGAAGGCTGGCTCCCTTTTATTCACGGGCTTAAAATGAGAAAGGCCGCGCTTCTCGGTCTTTCCTTGTTTTTGATAATTATATATTATCAAAGTCTTTTTGTAAGCGAAATACGTATATACGGATATGAGCATTTTACGGAAGAAGAAGTAAGAACAGCACTTTCGGATATCGGCTTTGAAGTCGGTTCACGCAAGCTAAGTACAAAAGATGAGGCCAATGAAGTAAAACTGCATCTTTTTAGAGAACTTCCTGGAATAAGTTGGGTAGGAATTACATACAAAGGTACGCTTGCAGAAGTAACAATTGTCGAAGGCGAAGAAAATCCGAAGAAAGAAACGGTAGATGCTCCATGCGACATTGTTGCCGACAGAGAAGGATACATAGTAGAAGTTATTCCAAGAGAAGGTATACGTGCGGTAGAGGACGGTGAATATGTAGTGCCGGGAGATGTAATAATAAGCGGAGCGGTGCCTTATAAGAGCACTAATTACGCAAAAGGGGATCAGGGTGAACTTACAAGGTATGTACATGCGTCAGGTACGGTAAAAGTGCATATACCGTATTATGTCGAATTTTCGATACTGCCGAATGTCGTCGATAGTTTGTCGGGAAATGACATCGTTTCTGCCGCAGTATACGACGGCGAAAGTGAATATGACTTTGTAAAAAGGGTATCGGACAGGAAAATAAGGCAGTTTATGAAAGAAAATGTCGGAAGCAAGGCTCAGATAACAAATAAAGATTTGAATTTTAATGTAAAAGAAAATATAATAGAAGTAAGGGTGCTTATCGAAACTCTTCAGGAGATAGGCATTGAAAGAGAAATAGAAATACAGACAGAGATAAATCAGGAGACTTTTGATGGTAGTGAACAGTCAATTTGACAGAGCTTTGCTGTTCGGTAATCTCGATGCCAATATGAAGCTCATAGAGGAACATTTCGGTGTGGAGATAACAGAACGTGGAAGCGAACTCATAGTAAGCGGACAAAAATCGCAGGCAGCGGAAAAAGTGCTTATAGAACTTATAAAGGTGCTCGATGCTGGCGAAACGCTTGATACACAGAAGATAAATTATATTATCGGACTCACGGAACAAGGAATATCATACAGAGAAAGTGATATAAACAAAGATATTCTGTGTTTTACTCATATGGGAAAGCCCATAAAGGCGAAGACAATAGGACAGAAAAAATATGCGGACAGCATAAGGAAAAAAGACGTAGTGTTCGGCATCGGTCCTGCCGGAACAGGAAAAACTTATCTTGCCGTTGCGATGGCGGTGCATGCATATAAAAATAAGGAAGTCGAAAAAATCATACTGGCCCGTCCGGCGGTAGAAGCAGGAGAGAGGCTCGGTTTTTTGCCGGGAGATTTGCAGGAAAAGGTTGACCCGTATCTCAGGCCTCTTTATGATGCGCTTTATGATATACTGGGGCGCGATTCGGCACTGCGCCTTAAAGAAAAAGAGACAATAGAAGTCGTGCCGCTTGCATATATGAGAGGGCGTACGCTTGACAATTCGTTTATAATTCTCGACGAAGCGCAGAATACGACGCGCGAACAGATGAAAATGTTTCTTACAAGGCTCGGTTTCGGCTCGAAAGCTGTTATAACCGGGGACATAACGCAGATAGATTTGCCGCGTGGCAAGAAGTCCGGGCTTGTGGAGGCTCAGAATGCGCTCAAGCCTGTAAAAGACATAGATTTTTGCTATTTGAAAGACGTTGATGTCGTAAGACATGAGCTTGTTAAGAAAATAATTAATGCATATGATAAATATTATTCTGAACATCCGGAGGCACTTGAAGAATGAGATTGATATTTGATGAAGAAAGCAAGCTGAAAAATATATGGGAGGACAAGCTGCGCTGTGCTGCGGAGATTTGTCTTGCAAACGAAGGTATAACGAAATACTCCGAAATAAGTGTTTCTTTTGTCGGTGAAGAAGAAATAAAGAGACTGAACAGTGAGTACAGGGATAATGACAGCGTTACCGATGTGCTGTCGTTTCCTATGTATGAGGCCGGTGAGCTTGCCGAAATGTCACAGCGCACCGAAGAAGAGCAGGATGAATTTGTGCTTGAAGCGGTAGGGGCGGAAGATGCCTATTATCTGCCACTGGGCGATGTAGTAATATGTGAAGCACAGGCAAGAAGACAGGCGGAAGAGTACGGACATTCATATGAGCGTGAAGTAGTATATCTCTTTGTGCACAGTGTTTTTCATCTGCTCGGATATGACCATATGGATGAGGAAGAAAAATCTGTGATGCGTGCTCAGGAAGAAATAGTGATGCGGGAGCTTAATTTAACGCGAGGCGCGGAAGATGCAGGGATCGTCGGAGAATATAGAGAGGCAAGAGTTTTTATACCGCTTGAAGCTGCGGGAAAAAGCAGAAAAGAAATGCGGGAAGCGCTGATAAAGATTGCAGAAAAGCAGCTTATTCACTCGTACGCGCCTTTTTCAAAATTTAATGTCGGCGCGGCGCTTCTGACAAAGAGCGGATTCGTCTGCACGGGAGTAAATGTTGAAAATTCATCATTTGGTGCTACCATTTGCGCTGAGCGTACCGCATTTGTAAAGGCGGTATCGTGCGGAGTACGGGAGTTTAAGGCAATTGCTGTTGTTTCATCAGCAGGAAGTGCCTGGCCATGCGGTATCTGCCGCCAGTTTATGAGAGAATTTTGCGGTGATGATTTTGAAATAATAAGCTATGATGAAAAAGGAAATATAAAATCATATACGATGAATGAAATTTTACCGGAGGGATTTAAATTATGAAATCGGGATTTGTGAGCATAGTAGGAAGACCAAATGTGGGCAAATCCACTCTTCTTAATTCCATACTCGGAGAAAAAATAGCCATAACGACATCAAAGCCGCAGACGACGAGAAATATTATCCGCGGCATATATACCAATACTGAAGATGAAGTACAGATAGTCTTTATAGACACGCCAGGTATTCACAAGCCGAGAACAAAACTCGGTGAATATATGACAGATACGGCCGTAAACACTTTCAAAGAGGTGGATGCCCTTGTTCTCATTGTGGACGATGAGCTGGCATCGGGACCGGGAGATAAATATATACTTGATCTCGTAAAAGATACCGACACGCCGAAGATTCTCGTTATAAATAAGATAGACGCGCTCAGCCCGGATAAATTCAGACGCATTTACGAAGAATACGAGAAATTGGGAATATTTAAGGAGATATTCGGTATATCGGCGCGCGAAGGTACACATGTGGACAGGCTGGTTTCCGCAATTACGGTGCTTCTGGAAGACGGTCCTATGTATTTCCCGGCAGATATGGTGACAGATCATCCTGAGCGCTTTATAGTTAGCGAAATCATCAGAGAAAAGCTGCTGCTTTATTTAAACGAAGAAATTCCTCATGGAGCAGCAGTAGAGATTGAAACATACAAGGAAACGCCGAAACTCACAAAGATAGGTGCGGTGATATACTGCGAAAAAAAATCTCATAAAGGAATTATAATAGGAAAAGACGGTAAGAAGCTCAAAGGCATAGGAAAAGATGCAAGAATAGAAATAGAGGGTCTCCTCGGCACAAAAGTATTTCTCGAACTCTGGGTAAAGGTAAAAGAGCACTGGCGTGACAGCGATATTGCGCTGTCAAATTTCGGATATAAGGAATAATATTATGTATACTGACAGTGAAGGTATCATACTCCGCCAGATAAAAGCGGCAGGCGGTAGGCGTATGATACTGCTTTTTTCAAGAAAATACGGAAAAATAAGCGCGGGAAGCAGTATAAGCGAGAAAGGCAGAAGCAAAGCGGCGCTTGCAATGCGTCCTTTTACATTCGGACGCTACGAGCTTTTTAAGAACAGAGACAGTTATAATATAAACAGCGGTGAAGTGATAAAAAGCTTTTACAGGATAGGCGAAGATGTGGATAAATATATGTGTGCGTCATATGTGCTCGAATATACAGATAAGATACTGGCAGATGAACAGCCTATGCCGAGAATGCTTGATCTTCTGATAGAATTTTTTGATCTTTTATCGGTGAGACAGAAAAGATATGAAACACTAGTCTCCGCATATCAGATAAAGGCGCTTGCGCTTCTTGGAAATGCACCTGAACTCGGCTCGTGCGTTATCTGCGGGAGCAAAGAAGAACTTTCTGCTTTCAGTGTAAAGGACGGAGGGGCGGTATGTGAATCGTGCCGAAAGAAAATGCAGGCGGACAGCAATGTTTCATTGATTTTTAACGCGAATTTTGGTACAATAGGCATATTAAAGTATTTTTTGAATAATTCGCTTAAAAGCCTTGAAAGAATAGGACTTGAAGAAGATGCACAGGCTCTGGTGAGGAATATACTTAAAAGCTACGGCGAATATCATCTTGATATAGCCGCTCTTAAAAGCGAAAGCTTTTTTAATAATCAAAAATAAAATCAGGGAGGTAAGTTTATGGAGATTACTTTGGAAAAAATCGAACTTGTTAAGGACAGAACAGGAGTGAGTTATAAGGAAGCAAAAGAGGCTCTCGAAGCTGCGGGAGGCAGTGTTGTGGATGCGATTATAAGTATTGAAGAAACTATCGATGCAAAGGGAAAAGGAAAGTTTTCCGACAGCACTTCGGCAGTTATAGACAAACTTAAAGAGATTGTAAGGAAAGGCAATGTTTCCAAGATACTTATTAAAAAGAATGATGAGCTTATTCTCAATCTTCCGCTGAATGTGGGTATAGTAGGAGCCGTAATCGCACCTTTTGCTATGATTGCGGGAGTAATTGCGGCACTCGGAACAAGATGCAAGGTTGAAGTGGTAAAGGAAGACGGCAGTATTATCGATGTAAGTTCGATGGCAAGCGATGCCGCCGAATATGCGGTTGAAAAAGGAAGCGAAATAGCCGAAGAAGTAAAAGTAAGGAGCGCGGACATTTATGAGACTGTAAAAGAAAAAAGCACGGATGCCTATGAAGCTGTAAAAGATAAGGCGGCGGGCGCGATGAAGCGTGAAGGAAAATACAGCGGATACGGCGACTATGAGGACGGCAGCTATTACGATGACGGGGCCTGCAGCTTCTGTGATGAAGAGGACTGTGAAAATTGCGACGCAGCAGAAAAGAAGGAGTAAAAGACATACTATGAGCAGAGAAGTAACAATGGAAAAAATCGTGGCGCTTTGTAAGAACAGAGGATATATATTTCCGGGCTCCGAGATCTATGGAGGTCTTGCGAATACTTGGGATTACGGTCCACTGGGAGTTGAATTCAAGAATAATGTAAAAAAGGCGTGGATGAGAAAATTTGTGCAGGAATCTAAATATAATGTCGGACTTGATGCGGCTATTCTTATGAATCCCAAAACTTGGGTAGCATCGGGGCACGTAGGTGGCTTTGCCGATCCGCTCATCGACTGTAAGTCGTGCAAGGCGAGATTCAGAGCCGATAAGCTCATAGAAGAATATATGCATGAGAACAATATTGATGGAATAACGGTAGACGGCTGGTCAAATGAAAAACTTGAGCAGTATATTGCGGAAAATAACATTCCTTGTCCGGAGTGCGGCAAGTCGGATTTTACATCCATAAGACAGTTTAATCTGATGTTCAAGACATTCCAGGGCGTTACCGAAGATGCAAAGGCCGAGATTTATTTGAGACCGGAGACTGCACAGGGAATTTTCGTTAACTTCAAGAATGTGGCAAGGACTTCAAGAAGAAAGATACCGTTTGGTATTGCACAGATCGGAAAATCGTTCAGAAATGAAATTACTCCGGGCAATTTTACATTCAGAACGAGAGAATTTGAGCAAATGGAACTTGAATTTTTCTGCAAACCGGGAACAGATCTCGAATGGTTCAAATACTGGAAAGATTATTGCGTAAACTTCCTGCGTGCGCTTGGCGTTTCTGAGGACAATATAAGATTGAGAGACCACGAGCAGGAGGAGCTTTCGCATTACAGTAATGCGACAACGGATATTGAATACCTCTTCCCGTTCGGCTGGGGCGAGCTTTGGGGTATAGCTGACAGGACGGACTTTGACTTAAAGCAGCATATGGAGCATTCGGGTCAGGATATGAGTTATACAGATCCGGAAACGAATGAAAAATATGTGCCTTACTGTATAGAACCTTCGCTGGGAGCAGACAGAGTGGCGCTTGCGCTTCTCTGCGATGCATACGATGAAGAAAAGCTTGTGAGCGAGGACGGAAAAGAAGATACGAGAGTTGTAATGCGTCTTCATCCGGCGCTTGCGCCTTATAAGGCAGCGGTGCTTCCTCTGGCCAAGAAGCTGGCTCCTGTTGCGGAACCTATATACGAGGAACTTTCAAAGTATTTTATGGTGGAATATGACGCTGCAGGCTCTATTGGCAAGAGATATAGAAGAGAAGACGAAATAGGTACGCCGTTTTCGATCTGTGTTGATTTTGACACGGAGACCGATGGCTGCGTTACAATAAGAGACAGAGATACTATGGATCAGGTAAGAATTCCTGTATCTGAAGTAAAGTCATATATTGAGGAACGACTTATGTTCTAAATCGGGAGACTAAAAATGAGACAATTTGTCTGTTCGTTTGCCGAAGGCTCTAAAGATATGGAAAGTCTTCTCGGCAGCAAGGGTGCGAGTCTTGCGGAAATGACGAAAACAGGACTTCCTGTTCCTTTCGGATTTACGGTGACTACCGAGGCTTGTATGCAGTATTACGAAGACAGCAAGGTGATTTCCGAAGATATTTTACAGGAGATTTTTGAGAAGCTCAAAGAACTCGAAAATGTGACGGGAAAATATTTCGGAGATGCACAGAATCCTCTGCTTGTGTCCGTACGGGCAGGTACACAGACTTATGTGCCCGGCGTTATGGACGCTGTACTTAACCTTGGGCTTAACGATGAGACGGCCGGCGGGCTTTCGGAACTTTCGGGTAATGAAAGCTTTGCCTATGATTCGTATAAAATGTTCATAAGAATGTTTGGAGAAACCGTTATGCACGTACCGAAAGACAGGTTTGAGGCTGCAGCGGATTCTCTTGACGGAGAAGATTCGAAGAAGATTGCGGAAGCTTATAAAGCGGTTATATTTGCGGAAACAAACGAGCAGTTTCCGCAAAATCCAAAATCTCAGCTTATAAGAGCGGTGGAAGCCGCATTTGAATCGTGGAATAGTGACGAAGCTGAAAATTACAGACAGCAAAATAAGATCCCTTTTGAATCGGGAGCTGCCGTCAGCGTTCAGTCTATGGTATTCGGCAATATGGGCAGCAATTCAGGCTCAGGAATGGCGTGTACAAGAAACCCGGAGACGGGTGACAGGGAACTATTCGGTAAATTTGTTGTAAATACACAAGGTGAAATTCTGCTGGCAAAAGAAGACGAGATTCATTCTATCGATGAACTTGCTCAGTGGCTTCCCGATGTATATAGAAATTTTGTTAAGATAGCGGAACTTCTTGAGAAGCATTATCATGATGCACAGGACATAGAATTTACAATAGAGAACGGTAAATTGTATATACTTCAAACAGGACGCAGTGAGCTTACGCCTATCGCTGCCGTTAAAACTGCAGTCGATATGGAGGCCGAAAAACTGATAGATAAGCGCACAGCGCTGCTCAGAATTCGACCGCAGCATGTGGATATGCTCTTCAATAAAGAATATTCAGAAGACCTTATGTCAGAATTGTCGGATTATCTTTCTGTGATAATGAAGTGGACAGATGAGATAGGAAGACTTAAGATACGTACCAATGTAGATGATCTTTTTGATGCCGAGTTCACTGTAAAATTCGGTGCCGATGGGATAGGACTTTGCAGGACTGAGAGTACATTTCTCAGACCTAAGCGTGTTTCGACAGTGATGAAAATGATTTTGGCTGATTCTGAAGAAGAAAGAAACGAAGCGATAAATGTGCTTTTGCCGATTCAGACGGCTGACTTCAGAAAATTATTTGAGACAGTGGGAGAAAAACCGATTGCGATAAGACTTCTTGATTCACTTCCTTATCATGAGTTTGAAGCGGCATTGGGACACAGAGGGTGCCGTATAGCCATAGCTTATCCGGAGATAGCAGCTATGCAGGTAAAAGCTATAATTACGGCAGCTTTAGAAGTAAAAAAAGAAAAGGGAATAGAAATTGCTCCGGAAATAATGGTACCACTTGTAAGTATGGACAAGGAGTTCATTTTTGTTAAGAAGACTATTGTTGAAACTGCAGAATGCTGTTTTGAAGAACTTGGGGATACGGTGGAATATTCGGTAGGGGCAATGATAGAAGTACCAAGGGCAGCTCTTACGGCAGACCAGCTGGCGCGCGAGGCAGATTTCTTTTCATTCGGAATGAACGATCTCACACAGATGACGTTTGGGCTTTCAAATGAAAACAATGAAAAAATCGTAAAAGAATATATGGGTAATCTTATACTTGAAGACGATCCGTTTTCGTCTATAGACAGAGACGGTGTGGGAAAGCTGGTAAGAATGGCATCGGAGCTTGGAAAATCGGTAAAGCCCAATCTTAAAATGGGGATGTGCGGCGATCATGCGGGTGATCCTAACGCTGTTGAATTTTGCTGCAATATAGGAATGAGCTATATATCGTGTCCGCCGATGAAGGTACCGGCTGCGAAACTGACAGCGGCACAGTATGTAGTGCGCAGTGAAGACGAAGTAGGTACGGCGGTCTCGTACAGAGGGTAGAAAGATAAGTGAAATATATAAACATAAATAATATGAAAATATAAAAAGAGCGGGAAAACATTTCTCGCTCTTTAATATTTGCTTTATCTAGGCTGAGGTCTGTTCGGACGATTCGGTCTGTGAGGCGGACGAGGCGGAGCGCAGTCGCATCCTGAATTGTCACATCCGTTATCACAGCAGTCACTGCCGCAGCTGTCGCAGCAATCGTCTTTGCAGTGGTCGTGACAAGGGTCACAGCATTCATCTTTGCAGTGGTCATGACAAGGGTCACAGCAATCGTCTTTGCAAGGATCCTTGCATCCGCAGTTACAATCGCTGTCGCCGGCAACTGAGCCGCAGTTTTCGAGAGTGTCGCTGACTTTAATCTGCTGCGGGAAGAGCGTAGGGAATGTTGTGCAGACAGGATTCTGCTGCGGCTGAATCTGAGTAAAGCCTGTCGAAAGTACACAAAGCTGTACAGGAACGATGATTTTCTTCTCGCATGTTACGCAAAGTGCGATGATGAGATTGCCGCTGACTTCACCGTTTGTGCCTATGCAGAGATCTCTGCCCATATTGTTTGTTGCAAGTCTTGTCTCGCACGCAATGTTGCAGAATTCAGTGAAGCGAGGCAGAAATGCAGTGTCGTGAACTGACGGCATACACATTTCAAAGAAGTTTGTAAGTACGAGTGGCTGCGACTTATCCGCAATATTTACTTCCGCACATACTGTGAATACTGTTTCGTTGTTACATCTGTCGCATAAAAGTAAATCTAAGTATACGAGCACATTTCCCGTAATGCAAATGTTCTGTGTGCCGAATATCGGCGTGCCCATACATTTTTCATCGCATTCCGAAGTTTCCGCATAGAGGATTCTTTCAGAGAAGCTGCCGTCCGGTCCCACTACTCTTAATTGTTCTCCCTGCGCATTCTGAAGGAAAGTTGCGCCCGAAATGCTTGTGTTTACATCAAGCTTTAAGTTTCTGTCGTCGTCTACATTTTCCGGATTGAAAAACCGCCTGCAGCGAATGTCTATAACTCTTTTAACTCTGTAATCTCTCGGAAGTCTTGGTTCAAATGTCTGATTCTGTACAGTTTTCATACCCTGAAGATTGAAAAGTACGGCATCATATACCTTCTGAACGTAGAGAGGTTCTGTCACAACATCATCAAGACAGCCGGAAAATTCACAGAGCGTATTTGCGTTGCAGCAATTCTGATAGAGGTCGGTTGATACTCGATTACCGAAACAACTCATATGTTTCCCTCCTTTAAAGGTCCAATATATTTCTTGGATATTATATGAAAGCAGGTGCGTCGGTGTTACAAATTTATGGCAAACTTGTCCTTAGGGTAGAAATATATAGGCGATTTGTGGTATAATAATTCCAACTGATTTAACACGGCGTTGCCGTAAGGGAGGAATTATTGCACCATAAACTACATTGCGGCAAGCCGCCAAGTATTGAGGTTTATGGTATAATAACTACTAATGATTGTATAAATAGGGGGATAATTTCTAATGAAGAACCAGACAGGAAAAAGAGCGGCATCATTTGTACTTGTATGTTTAATTTCATTTGTAAGTCTTACGGGTTTTAACAGCTACAGCGGACTGGGAACAGCGTACTATGAATCGTCAATGGAGATATTTACGGGAGCGAAGTACAGCGAGATAATTTCCGGACACAGCGCAAACGGGCTTCAGCATGCGCATTATGTAGAAGCGGATATAGAGAGCGGCGATATAAAGCCTATCGTATTTAACGGCGAGGTAAGGGGTACTTACAATATAAGCGATATGATAAGGTATGCGAGTGAACAAGGCTACAAGGTAATCGCGGCTATAAACGGAGATATATACGATATGTCATCCGGTACTCCGAAAGGACTTGTAATACATGGCGGCAATATCGTGACATCGGGATATGCGCCGGACAGAGTAATAGCTTTTTATAACGACGGAACGGCGGACCTCGTACCGGCGAAGCTTTCATATACATTAAAAGGTACGATTTCATATCAGCAGGAAGTTCAGCAGCCTCAAAATGATGCGGACGCAGACAACAGCGGTGATATGCAGACAGACGGTGCAGCGGGCGGAAACACGGAAAACGGCGCAGGAACTTCGGAAAATGTGCAGCAGACGGGTGATCCCGTATACGAATGGCACGATGATGAATGGAACGGCAAGATAGATTTCTTTAATGTACCGCAGGGAGCGGCAAACGGTCTTCATTTATATAACAGGCATTATTCATCAAGCACAAAGACATCAGGAACATGTGCTGAAGTAGTAATAGAGTGCAAAGATATTCAACTCAGAGTGAACGATACTATTAAGGGAACTGTAAAACAGGTGAATACAGCAACAAACAATACCCCTATATCTGACAATACTGTAGTATTATCAACAGTTTACGGCTCGGCAACGTATAATTATCTCTCGGCCCTTAAAGTGGGAAGTGAAATAGAGATTTCTGTTGAAGATGCAGGCAATGCGGACCTGGAAAATGCGGGAGAGTGCATAGGAATATATTATTCTCTTGTTGAGAACGGCAGAAATGTTACATCGGGAACAGCAGCTAATCCAAGAACTGCTCTGGGTATAAAAGAGGACGGAAGCATAGTGCTTTTTGAACTTGACGGCAGACAAGCTGCAGTATCCAAGGGTCTTGGACTTTACGATCTTGCTGATGCGATGATCGAACTCGGATGTGAAACAGCTGTCAATCTCGACGGCGGAGGCAGCAGCGTGATTTATGTAAGGCAGCCGGGCAAAGATGCAAACGCGGTAAGGCAGTCATCTCCTTCTTCGGGAAGCGAACGCAAAGTTGCAAACGGAATTTTGCTTGCATATAAGGATAATTCGGGAAACAGTATGGAGCATCTCAATGTATATCCCGCGCTGACACTAGCAATGCCGGGTGCGAAAGTGCAGCTGAGTGCATATGCTTCCAATGAACTTTATGAGAAGACAAGCCTCGGAGGCAGTGTAAAATACAGTGTAGAGGATTCGGATTACGGTACGGTAAGCGATGACGGTATATTTACGGCCGGTAGTAAAACAGGAAAAGCTGTAATAGAAGCGAAGTCGGGAAAGAGTACGGGACGTACGGAAGTAGAAATAGTAGATGATATTGTAATAGTACCATCGGTTACAAAACTGACGATAGAGCCGGGTGAAACGCGTGATATAAATGTTACAGCTCGTGTAGGCGATTACGGTGCGTCCGTACCGGTTAATTCGAGCGATGATCTTTTCACATTTAAGTGTGATGAAAATATAGGAACAATAGACGAACTGGGTGTATTTACGGCATCAACATCATCTGCTGCTGCACAGAGCGGAAATATATATATTGAATATAATAATAACAGTGTGAAGATACCTGTGCAGGTGGGCGCTTATATAGTGGAATTTGCGGATACGGCAAAGCATTGGGCAAAGACTTATATAGGAACGCTTGCGGGAATGAAAATTCTCGACGGAATGGGTGATAATATGTTTGCGCCTGACGGCTCACTTACAAGAGCACAGTTTGTGGCAATGCTGGCTAAGATGACGGACGGAGCCGATGTTTCGGCATCAGCTGCCGCAGGTTTTACTGATGTTCAGGAAAAAGACTGGTATTGCGGTTATGTAAACTGGGGTTATGAAAACGGCATAGTAAACGGAATGGGTGACGGAACATTTAGCCCGAATACCAGCATAACGAGAGAACAGATGGCTGTAATGCTCTGCAACTATGCACGCTCTGTTGGTTTTGTACTTCCGCAGACCGGTAATGTTGTATCGTTCAGTGATGCGGCTTCAGTAAGCTCCTGGGCCACAGATTATGTTGCGACAGCGGCCGGTGCGGGTATTATAAACGGATTTGATACAGGCGATTTCAAGCCGCAGGGTGTAGCTACAAGAGCGCAGGCGGCGACAGTTATCTATAAGATGTGTCAGATACGCGGCATACTTTAGAGTGTGCATAAACACGTTTTAAAATAATAATATACTTTGAAATTTCGGAGGTAATATGGTAAAAATAAAAAATCTTAGCTGCGGTGTAAAAATGGTACTGGAGGAGATCCCGTATGTGCAGTCGGTATCGATGGGCATATGGGTGCGTGCGGGTGCGCGTGACGAAAGCAGGGAGCTTTCGGGTGTATCTCATTTTATAGAGCATATGATGTTTAAAGGTACGGAAAAGAGGACGGCAAAAGAAATTGCAGAAGATGCCGACAGGATATCGGGGCAGATGAACGCGTTTACCGGAAAAGAATCAACTTGCTATTATATAAAAACTCTTTCTTCAAATGCAGATAAGGCTGCGGAGATACTTGCGGATATGTTTATGCATTCAAAGTTTGATGCCAAAGAGATGGCAAGAGAAAAAAAGGTTATATACGAAGAGATGAAAATGGTAAACGATTCTCCGGAGGATGCTGCGCATGATACTATATGCGAACTTATATTCAAAGGAAACCCGCTTGCTAAATCAATACTGGGAACGCAGACTTCTCTCAAAGGCATTTCGCGGGATATGCTGAAGAAGTATATAGAAGACGAATATACAAAAGACAGCGTTGTCGTTTCTGTAAGCGGGAATTTTGACGAGCATGCGGTATGTGAAATTTTTGAAAGAGAGCTTGGACATCTCAAAGATAACAAAACGGAGAAAGTATATGATGAAATTACGTATAAGCCGAGCTACAAGGTAATAGTAAAGGATATAGAGCAGAGTCACATATGCATAGGAACGCGTGGTGTAAAGATTGACGATGAGCTTTACTATGCCTTTTCGCTTCTTTCCAATATTCTCGGAGGTACTATGAGTTCAAGGCTTTTTCAGAATATAAGGGAGCAGAAAGGGCTTGCATATTCGGTATATTCACATATGTCAGCATTTTCGGATATGGGATATTTTAATATATATGCAGGCGTTGCGCACAGTAAAATAGAATCTGCGCTCAAAGGCATAAAATGTGAGCTTGACAGTCTGAAGAAGAATTTTGTGACGGAAGATGAGTTGGCAATGGCAAAGGAACAGCTTAAAGGCAATTATATATTTGGACAGGAAAATGTGAACAGCAGAATGTTCAGTGCCGGAAAAAATATGCTTCTTCTCGGCAAAACTTTTACTATGGAAGAGGTTATAGAAGATATAGACAGTGTGTCAATGGATGAAATAAAAGCTGCAGCAGATATAATTTCGGATATTGCAAATTACAGTGCGGTGGTTGTTACGAATGAAAAGATAGATTTGAAGAGGATGATGGGTAATCTGTAATGAAAATAAAAATAACAAGTGTCAGTGGCATATTTCCGGCATATGAAACGGCAGGTGCTTCCGGTATGGATATAAGGGCGCTTGTGGAAGAGCCTGTAACTATAGCTTCCGGGAAAAGAGCGCTTATTCCTACAGGAATATCAATAGAACTTCCCGAAGGATTTGAAGCGCAGATAAGGGCGCGGTCGGGCCTTGCCGTAAAGCATGGCATAGGACTTGTAAACGGTATAGGTACCATAGACAGTGATTACCGAGGTGAGATAAAGATAGCTGTTATAAATTTCGGTGACGAGGATTTTACTGTAAAAAGCGGAGACCGTATAGCACAAATGGTGATTGCAAGGTACGAAAAAGTAGAATGGGAAGAGACAGATACACTTTGCAGTACCGAACGCGGAGAAGGCGGCTTTGGACATACGGGACGAAAATAGAAGCTGCAGATACAGGGATAAAGAAAACTTAATCAAAAGCATAGTATAAATAAGCAAAACAAAGTTCGTCGGCATATATTAACCTGAGGTGATATATGATGACGGACTTTTTGTTTATGGATGAAATAGCCGAATTTATAAAATGCCAGAGAGTGCCGCGGCTTTTATATAAAAAAGGTATGTGTACCGAAGGATATTTCACACCTTACATGAATCTTTCCGATTATACAAGCGCAAAATTTTTGACCGATACGGAAGCTGAAATCCCTGTTACAGTTCGTTTTTCAAAAGTGTTTTCCGAGTATGGTGCGAGCGATACCAAGAGAGACGCCGCAGGCTTTTTTGTCCGTTTTTTTACTGAAAACGGACGCTTTGATATGCTTTCGCACAGCATTCCGATTCCCGATGAAATAAGAAATCCGGGCAGCATAATAAAGCTTATAGAAGCATTCAGAAAGACGGACGCGGGAGCTGCTCCCGACGATCAGGCTGTATTTGAACTTGCGGCTGCGGATGAAGCTTTTATACCTTTTCTTATAAGCTATTTTTCGGATGATACGACTGTTAAAAGCTACAGAAGTATAATGGGTTATTCGATGAACGATTATATGCTTGTAAATTCCGGTGGAGAAACTCAGGAAGTTTCATTTGTATGGCGTCCGACTGCGGGCAAGAAAAGCATTTCTCGGCAGGAAGCAGAGTTTCTTGCGGGGTATGACAGCGATACGGCGATGCGTGATATGGCGGATGCGATATTTGCGGGGAAATATCCTATGTATGATCTTGAAATGCATTTTAAAGACGGTGAGAGCATAACTGCAGGCAGGCTTACCGTAAACGCGCTTGCAGACAGCTGTGCAAGTGAGGAAATAGGGTTTACTCCCGTAAATCTTGTTTCGGGTATAAAGCTTGCCGATAACGAATTTAATAATTTTACGGCATTCGCGTTTAATGAAAGTGCTCGTGTAAGGGGTGGTATGAGATGACGGAAGACGAGAGAAAAGCGATAGCGGATAATATATCTGATTCATTGTTTTTTGCTGCAGACGATATAAGAGATATGATAATAAAAAATATAGAAAAGAAAGATGAAAAACTTGCAGAGATCATAAAAGCAAACATTATTTTTTGCTAATATCTTGTGCAGTGCGGCCTGTTTGTATATAATGAATTCATAGAGAAGTCCGGAAAGATAATTGTAAATCGGTATGTTTTTGTATGTACAGGGGGGTAAGATGTTAGTAAAAAAGAGAGAAGATGTTTTCATCACGCTTTTGAATGAAGAGATGAGCAAGGTGACAGCAGCCGGCGAAGCGTTTCTGGACCTTGTGAATAATTATGAAAATGTGAATGATAAAATTGCGGGGATGAAAATACTCGAAACCGAGTGCGATATGCAGGCACACAAGATACTTAATACGCTTAACAGCGCTTCAACGCCTTTGTTTGCAAGGGAAGATATATTTTCTCTTATAAGGGAAATTGACGACATAGTTGACGGACTTGAGGAAGCAGCAAACAGATTCGGTGTTTTTAATGTAAAGGATATAAGGCCGGATGCCAAAAAAATGGCGGATATAGTAATGCAGGCTATAAATGAACTCAGCACTATGTTTGAACATCTTTCCGAAATAAAAAAACCGGCGGCGCTTCTTGAACATATAATCGAGGTCAACAGAATAGAAAATGAGGGTGATATAATATACAGAAGAGCACTCTCAAATTTGTTCAGCAATGAGAAAGATCCTATAGAAATAATTAAGTGGAAACATATATACGAAAAAATGGAAACGAGTATAGATGCGTGTGAAAGCGTGGCAAATATGATCGAAGGGGTAATTATGAAGTATGCATAGCGGAAAAGTAAGCAGAATCGAACTTGAAAAAAGAGAATATGAGATATTAAGCCCTTATGCGGCAAAATCTGCAGAGAGTCTGGGTCGTGATTTTGAAGAGGAAAAATGCAATGTAAGAACTGAATATCAGCGTGATCGAGATAGAATAGTGCATTCAAAGGCATTCAGACGTCTTATGCACAAAACACAGGTATTTTTGGCTCCGGAGGGTGATCATTTCCGTACACGGCTGACACATACGATAGAAGTATCTCAGATAGCGAGAACGATAGCAAGAGCGCTTGCACTTAATGAAGATTTAACCGAAGCTATTGCGCTTGGTCATGACCTTGGGCATACGCCGTTCGGGCATAGCGGCGAAAGCGTGCTTAATGAGATACATCCGGGAGGATTTGAACATAATGTGCAGAGTCTTAGAGTGGTTGAAGTGCTCGAATCTCATAACGGTATGCGCGGAATGAATCTTACGCGCGAAGTGAGAGACGGCATTTTAAATCACACAGGACCTGTACTTCCGATGACGCTTGAAGGTCAGATAGTGAAGTTAAGCGACAGGATAGCGTATATAAATCACGATATTGACGATGCCCTTAGAAGTGGTGTAATAAGCGAGTCAGAGCTTCCAAAAGATTGTATAGATGTTCTTGGCAGCACGCACGGCAGAAGGATAGACACTCTTGTTACGAGCATGATAGAAAACAGCGCAGGCAGAAACATTATTTCCATGGATTCCGAATGCCTTGAGAGTATGAATAAGCTCCGCGCATTTATGTTTGAAAATGTTTATCATAACAACAAGGTAAAAAAAGACGAAGATCTTGCTGACGTCGATAAAATAATAAGATTTTTATATTCATATTATAACGAACATCCCGATAAGATGACAGATGACAGAAAATGTATGGCAGATGAATTCGGTGTCAATGAGGCCGTAAAAGACCTTATTGCCGGAATGACGGACAGATATGCAAGCAGCGTGTACAATGATATAATAAACACAGTAAATGAACAGAGGCTGTAAAGCCTCTGTTTCTTTTTTTGCGGCTGAATAATATGGGCAATTTACAAGATGTTTTCTTATTTTTGTAAAGAAAAAAGGAAAGAAAAAAGATTTGTAGAATAATAAGATATATTGAGTTATATTGCGCATAAAAAACTTTGGAAGGAGGCACGCTAATATTTATGCAAAGAAATAATGCAGTTGACGAAATTAAGTCAAGATGTAATATAGTAGACGTAATAGGGCGTGTCGTTCCTTTAAAAAAGGCGGGCAGCAATTACAAAGGTATTTGCCCGTTCCACAATGAAAAAACATCTTCTTTTATAGTTTCGGAGCAAAAACAGATTTTTACATGTTTCGGATGTGGTGCGACGGGGGATGTTATAGCTTTTGTGCAGCGGTATTATAATGTCGATTTTCCGGAAGCGATAGAAAGGCTTGCCGGTGAATACGGAATAACGATAGATAAGGGCTTTTTTAAAAAGAATGAAAAAAATGACAAGCTGTATGAGATAAACCGTGATGCGGCTAATTTTTTTTACAGCGCTTTTACCAAAACGGCAAATGCGGGATACGCATATATGCAAAACCGCGGTATAGAGCCTGCAACATTAAAGAAATTCGGCATAGGATATGCTGATGAAAAATGGGACAGTCTTTATACATATTTGAAGTCAAGAGGTTATGATTACAATACCCTTCTGGAGCTTGGTTTAATTTCGTATTCAAAGGGTAAGTATTATGATAAGTTCAGAAACCGCGTTATGTTTCCGATAATAAATACTCGAGGAAAAGTTATAGGCTTCGGCGGCAGGATTATAGGAGACGGAGAACCTAAGTATTTGAATTCGCAGGAATCGCCGATATTTTTGAAAAAGAACAATCTGTACGGTCTTAATTTGACAAAGCAGGATATAGGAAAAGAAAACTGCGCGATTCTTGTCGAAGGATATATGGATGTGATCTCGCTTTATCAGTCCGGTGTGCGAAATGTCTCCGCTTCACTGGGAACGGCACTTACAGACAATCAGGCGGCGCTTCTCA
Organism: Bacillota bacterium; assembly: GCA_022793975.1. Classification (GTDB taxonomy): domain Bacteria; phylum Bacillota; class Clostridia; order Peptostreptococcales; family Anaerovoracaceae; genus QAKD01. Next base: position 2,236 of record JAAWDW010000024.1, on the reverse strand, counting down.
AGCGATATACGGACAAAGTAGTCCTTTCGTATGATGCCGATGATGCAGGAAGGAAAGCTGCTCTCCGCGGACTTGATATTCTTTATGGTGCGGGAATGAATGTAAAAGTGCTGCATGTAACTGACGGCAAGGACCCTGATGAATTTGTAAAGAAAAAAGGAAAAGAAGCGTTTATTGAGCTGACAAAAGAAGCCCTTCCTTATGCGGATTATAAAATAGAGCATATAAAGCGCGAAGTTGATGTGTCTGTAACTGAAGGAAGAGTAGAGTTTCTTAAAAGAGCGATAGCAGTGCTTAAGACACTGTCACCTGCGGAAGCTGACATATATATAAAGAAAATTGCCAATGATATGAAGATATCGGAGGGTGCAATCAGGATGGAACTGTATGGCGGTGATGCCGGTTTCGGAACAGGTACGAGAATGGAAAATTCTGATAAGGTACGCAGAATGCCGGAAAACGTACAAAGAGACAAGGATGCCGCATTACGCAGTATGTCGGATGAAGATACTGCGGGAGACGGGATGCGAGATGCGGAACATATAAGTGCAACCGAAAAACATCTTATAAAAATAGTGCTTACAGACAGCTCGTATTATCACAAAGTTGCTGCGTACTCATATATTTTTACCAATACGAAAATTTTGGCGATATGGGCGGCGATAAAGTCTGTGTACAGAGACGGTGAAGAGATAAATCCTCAAGCTGTAAGAGAAATGCTTGAAATAGAGGAACAGGATGTATTTGATGATATAATGAAAAATACGCTTGTTGCCGGATACGAAGAGCAGATATACATTGACAGCGTTAAAAAAATAGAAATTCACGAAATGAAAAAAAGGGAAAGTGAAATAAAGGTAATGCTTTCTTTGGCTGATGAAGACGAAAACGGAGAAAATATAAAAGAACTGACAGAAGAGTTAATGGAAATACAGAAATGGATAAATGCTCAGGGAGGTTTGCAGTAATGAATTATGAAGAAAATCAAGAAAAGAAGACAAAGTGCGTGAACGATTTGATTGAAAAAGCACGTACAAGAGGCAAAATTACTTTCAGAGAAGTAGCAGACTTTCTTGAAGGTGCGGAGCTGGATAAAGATCAGATAGACGACATTTATGACAATCTCAACGCTATGGGTATAGAAGTTATATCAGAGATAGAGCCGGAAGATTTTGAGATTATGGATATTGAGGCAGAAGCTGAGACCGAAAGCGATGATGTAGAGCTTGTTGTAGACGAGTCAGGGGAAATTGATATTGAGGCATTGCTGCCTAAAGGTGTTACGGTCGATGACCCTGTGAGAATGTATCTCAAAGAAATAGGAAAAGTACCGCTCCTTACGGCAGATGAGGAAATTGAACTTGCCAAGAGAATGGAACGAGGCGATGAAGAAGCAAAAAAAATGCTCTGTGAAGCAAATCTCAGGCTTGTTGTAAGTATAGCCAAAAGATATGTCGGACGCGGTATGTTGTTTCTTGATCTCATACAGGAAGGCAATCTCGGTCTTATAAAAGCAGTGGACAAGTTTGATTACAGAAAAGGCTTTAAGTTCAGCACCTATGCGACATGGTGGATAAGACAGGCGATTACGCGTTCAATTGCCGATCAGGCAAGAACTATAAGGATTCCTGTTCATATGGTAGAAACAATAAATAAACTTATAAGAATTTCGCGTCAGCTTCTTCAGGAATACGGCAGAGAACCGACCCCAGAGGAAATTGCTGCGGAGATGGAGATTTCCGAAGAAAAGGTAAGGGAAATAATGAAAATAGCACAGGAGCCGGTTTCGCTCGAAACACCTATAGGGGAGGAAGAGGATTCTCATCTGGGAGATTTCATACCGGATGAAGATGTGCCTGCACCCGCAGAAGCTGCGGCTTTTTCAATGCTTAAAGAGCAGCTTGTCGAAGTGCTGGATACGCTCACTGAAAGAGAGCAGAGAGTGCTTAAGCTGAGATTCGGTCTCGAAGACGGGAGAGCGAGAACTCTTGAAGAAGTAGGCAAAACATTTGATGTTACGCGTGAAAGAATAAGGCAGATAGAGGCGAAGGCTCTCCGCAAGCTGAGACATCCTTCGCGGAGCAAAAAGCTTAAAGACTATCTCGAATAGTCCGGCATAATTGCTGCTGCTTGACGGAGTATCAAGATATGGTAAAGCTGACTGACAGACTTATGCTTATGGCAGAGCAGATAAAGGAAAACGAGACCATGGCCGATATTGGTACCGACCATGGTT